>NZ_CANCWQ010000015.1:0-45606 GCF_947381555.1 Limosilactobacillus pulli | reverse complement strand
AGTTTAGCAACACCATTAAAGACCTTTATGGGTTTTTCTGTCCACTTAAATGTTCAACTTAAATTTTACAATCTGCCACATTGAAATCATCCTTTCTATTCCCTCTGGTATTCTTTACGTCAAAAAACGATCGTTGGCATTAAAAAAGAGAGTGAGAAAAAACTCCGAAAATCAGCTTGCGACCGATTTCCAGAGTTTGTCTTCTAACCTCCGCAAGGCTGGCTAGGTCGGTCAAATGCTGATTTATCAGCGTTTGAACTGCCAGCCAGCTACTGTGCTGAGGCGTTATTATCCATAAAATAGTTAAGAGGTTGAGTTAATTCCCAGCCTTTTTTATCTAGTAAACGATAACCGGTTCATATTGACTCAATGCATCGTAGGCCGTGCCGGCATCGCTTGGATGCATATTGACGCAGCCATTGGAGCCGTTGTTGAGATAAGCCGTACTCGACCAGTCCGTTCGCCAACTGGCATCATGGAAGCCACAACCACTGTCGGTAAACGGTGCCCAGTAGCTGACCGGTGAGGCATAAGCTGAGCCATTGTCACTGGTCCCGCGCAAGGTGGTATTGCGCTGCTTGTACATGATGTACCAGACTCCTTTAGGCGTATCATCACCGCTGCTGTGCTTACCGGTAACCACGCTGGCATCAAAAACGCATTTACCGTCTTTGTAGAACCAGACGTGTTGATCTGAAATCGAAACCTCAGCATAGGTATTGCCGATCCCGTGATTGCTGGTCGTACCATAGCCAATGCCACCAGTGTTATAGCCAACCCCATAGACGTCGCTTTTGGCATTAACGCTGGTCTGGTGGTTGATCAAGGCCTTGGTCAGCGTGGCAGCTGCCTTGGTATCGCTGAGCCGCCAGCCATATGATCCGCCCGTAGCCGTTTTGATTTGTTTGCCGCTATGCGTGGTAAACGTAAAGCTCTTATCCAGCGTTGACTGATTCTGATTGACCTTTTTGACCAGCTTGTTTAGCGCTGTCGTATCAAATTGATATTGATGATTCAGATACGTAGCTTTGGTAATAATATCATTGGTCGTCAGCGTATAGGTCTTGTTTTCTACCTGGTAGGTCAGCTTTTGATTTAACAAAGCCTTTAGCTTAACGGCTTCTTGCTTAACGGTCTTGCTATTGGCTGTCAGCGGCTGTTGATACTGTTTGTGCAATACGATTTTGACGTTGGCCGAATTTTGGTCAAAGTCTTTTAGCAATGCTTCCGTATCATAGCGATTGCCTTTTCGGGCCGGCTTAATCGTTACCTTGCTATTTGCCAAAACGGCCTTGGCATCAACCGGTGCCTTGCGACCAGCATTTTCTTTTTCGATATTGGCCTTTAAAGCCGCACGCATGGCCGCAAGCCGAGTGCTATCAACATGACTTGGCACCACCTTGACGTTTTTGGCCTTGCTGGAAGGAAAGAACGTTGCTTGCTTTTTAAGTGCTTTTTCAAACTTGCTCAAATCGTTTTTAGTAAAGCTGGCACTGCTGGACTCGCCTTGATAGATCACCTTGCCATCCAGCGTTACCTCATTGGTCAATTTGGTCTTAGCAACCTTATCATAAGCCTGCTGAGCAGTCATTCCACCAACGGCTACCCCATTGATGGTTGTATTCTTGTTAAAATGAGTTCTTTGATGCCAGGTCATCACTCCAATTATGATGACCAGAAGCGTTGCGATAATGCCCAAAGACATTTTCGTGCGCGAGTTCATGTACTCCACTCCCTTACCCTTAACCTTGTGCAGTGCCAATTATATAACATTACCTCGGCTAAGGATATCATAATTTCAGCCAGATCTTCTCAACCGCTGCATTAAAAAAGAGAGTGAGAAAAAACTCCGCAAGGCTGGCTAGGTCGGTCAAATGCTGATTTATCAGCATTTGAACTGCCAGCCAGCTACTGCGCTGAGGCATTATTATCCAGAAAACAATAAAGAGGTTGGGTTAATTCCCAACCTCTGTTTAGAAAAGTTCAGCCTTAATTGTTTTGCTGCTAGATTTCTGGGTAGCTTTCCATCTTAACGTTGAGCTTCTTGTTGTTTTCATCGGTCTTGACAACCATGACGTCACAGTTGGCTTGACGAATTACATAAGCTGCCGTGGAGCCGACAATCATCCGACCAATCATGTTCAGACCCGTTGCCCCAACCAAAATCAGGTCAACGTCATGTTCCTTAGCATAACCTTCCGTCAGTTCCAGCTTGGCATTGCTGATCTTGACATCGGTAACGACATCTGTGACCCCAGCAGCCTCTGCCTTCTTCTTCATCTCGGCAAGCTCCTTGGTCATTTCGTCCGTAGCTTTCTTGTAGATGTCACGATCAATGAAGCCATAGCCAACCGTACTCGTGTTTGGATAGCGTTCACCGTTGACGATGCTTAACAGATGCAGCTTAGCGTTATTGCGCTTAGCAATGTCGATCGCTTTTTGAACTGCCATCTTGGATTGTTCGGAGCCATCGACACCAACTAACAAGTTCTTGTATTCACTCATTATTGCCACCTCCATAAAACAACCTTAATTAAGAAAATCTACATTGGTTTTCCTTGCTATTATTTTACCACGAAAACGGTTTCTTGAACAATATGTTTTCCTTATTCAACTACTAAGTCATGAATTGCCTGCATATAAATGGCCATTGATTTGATCAGATCATCAACGGGCTGGAACTCATTTGGCTGATGCATCGTATTTGGCGTGTCTGGCATTAAAGCTCCAAATGCAACCCCGCGGCTCATTAAGCGGCCATAGGTTCCCCCACCAACAACCTCGGCTTGAGCCGTCTGATCGCCAGTCTGGTCGATGTAAGCCTTCAAAAGCGTAGTAACGATTGGATCATCGGCATCAACATAGTGTGGCACTTCGCCTTGATTACGACTGATGGCAAAATTATGATCTTGGGCAACCGGCTTGATGCGATTAAGGATCTCATCAGCCGTGATGCCTTCCGGATAGCGGAAGTTCATGTCAATGTGGCCGCCATCGTGCTGATCAAACTTCAAGATCCCGGCATTCATCGTCATTTCACCCATCTTATCCGTTGCAAACGCCGCGTTGAAGTTATTGACGCGCGTATCCAGATGCAGGTAGCTGGCGGCAAAATCGATAAAGTCACCAGCATGACCACGAATATCAAGCTGCTTTAAGAACGTCGCCAAATAGGTACCGGCATTGATGCCTTTTTCTGGTTCCATACCGTGGGCTGCCTTGCCGACTACGATCAGCTTAATCCCTTCAGAATCGGTTTCCATGCTTCCAGTAATTGGGTTTTCATCCAAAAAGTCGGTAAAGGCCGTGGCAATGGCTTCATTGTCTGCGGCTTCAATTACGGCTTCAGCATCGCGTGGCACCATGTTGAAGCGCAGCCCAGAGTCAAAGCGCTTTAAGATCACCTCGCCATCATTGCCGCCATCAATGTCCAACAGCAAGGACACCTGCCCTTTTTCACCATTAATCAGTGGAAATTCGGCGTCTGGTGAAAAGCCATAGGTTGGAGCCGGTTCAACTTCAAAGTAGCGCTTCATCCCCGTCCAGTCATTTTCTTCATCGGTACCAACGATAAAGCGCACCTTTTGCTTAAAGACGGCCCCATGATCCTTTAAATACTTCAGTGCATAGTAGGCAGCCATTCCTGGTCCCTTGTCATCAGAAACGCCCCGACCATATAAATTGCCATCTTTAATCACGGGATCAAATGGATCGGTCTCCCAGCCTTTTCCTGCCGGCATAACGTCCAAGTGAGCCAAAATAGCCAGGGTCTGATCACCTTCGCCCCACTCTGCAAAACCAGCTACATTGTCGATGTTTTTAACGCGAAAGCCGTCTTGTTCAGCCATTTCCAAAAACGTCTTCAATGCCAAAGACGGTGCTGGACCAAGTGGGTATTCTGGCGTAGCCTCATCATCATTGCGCACGCTGGGAATCTTGATCAGCGCAGTCAGATCATTCAGATATTCTTCTTTTTGGGATTGTGCGGCTTTTAACCAATCAGTCATAAAAAAACCTCCAATATTAGTCACATTGTTAAAATTAATGATAACATTATTTGAGGTTGATTTACGGATCAATCGTCAGTGGATTTTATTGGATTAATTAAAGGGAGTATCAAAATGCAAAATCTGGATGAGTCAATTCTGCATCAAGTCATTAAAGCTCGCCCACAGGAAAGCTTTAAGGGCACCTTTGGCAAGATCGTGCTGGTTGGTGGCAACGAAAACTTTGGTGGTGCCATCATTATGGCAGCAACGGCAGCGGTATATGGCGGTACCGGGCTGGTTACGGCCGCTACCGATCCAGCCAACTCGGCAGCCCTACATGCTCAGCTGCCGGAAGCCATGTTTGCCGACTTTAACGACGATCAGTTGGTTGGCGACCTGATCGTAGCAGCAGACACGGTAGTCGTTGGCCCAGGACTGGGTGACAATGCCCAAAGTCTGCATATTCTAAAAAACGTCTTTGAGTACGTGCATGATGGCCAGACACTGGTAATTGACGGTTCGGCAATTACCTTGATGGCTCGCGAGCATCTCAAGCAGCCAGCCTGTGACATCAACGTCGTCTACACGCCTCATCAAATGGAATGGCAGCGGCTTTCAGGAATCAAGATTGCTGATCAGACCGTTGCAGCCAATCAAAAAGCCGTCCAAGCACTGGATGCAACCGTGGTATTGAAAAAGCATCATACCGAGATCTATCGTGGCGATCAAGTCTTTAAGCTGCCAATCGGCTCAGCAGCCCAAGCCGTTGGTGGCATGGGCGATACTTTGGCCGGAATGGTTGGTGCATTCACGGCTGAATTTAAGGATGCCGGATTAAATGCTGTTTTGGCCGCCGTTTATGCGCACAGTGCCGTGGCTGATCAGATTGCCGAAAACCAGTACATCGTCTTGCCGCACCAGATTAGTCATGCCTTGCCTGGCTTCATGAAAAAAGTAGCTAACCAAGGCAGTGAAACGCATATTGGCTTTATGGACTAATAACTAATAAAACCATGATGCCTTAAGCAAGGCATCATGGTTTTTAATTTATATTCGTTAATTTAGGCGGCAAACAGATCATTAACCGAGATGGCAATCTGTTTTGGCGTCATGTTATCTTGAACGATCTGACCTGAAGCCCGCAATTCCAGCTTGGCGTCTTTTGGCTCTTCATTCAGCTTGGTCAGATCAACTTCTTGGTTGTTGCTGTCCGTAACGTCGAAATGAGACTTCTTCATCTGGCTAATCGTTGTTTCATTGATTTCCATAATAAAATCAGCTCTCCTTTCTTGTTTACGACTACGTTTTAGCACGTCTTGATCAGCTTGTTAAATATTTTGACCTTTTTTGACCAAATATTAATGCAAAACAAAACATCCCATTTTTTACCTGGATAACCACAATGACGATCTAGTAGCAACTACTGAAGAAAGCCATTACGAATTGCTCTAGTATCAAAGAAATCCCCGTCTTAAATTAAGACGAGGATTTCTTTGATTACACTAACTCATATGCAATCGTTCTCGCAAAAGCTCAGCACGTGCACCCAGCAGATGATCGGCCAAGCGCGACTTCAAGGCCAGGTAGGCATAAATACCGCCACCAACGGCCACACCAACTACCAACAAGAAGAATGCAGCATAGCGACCATGCGGGTTAACCAACAGTCCCAGACCGGCCATCACCAGCTTGGTGACTACAAACATCACCAATGAAAAGGCCAGAATCTGATTGGTCGGCTTGGTCATTTCTTCAAAGTGCAGACCAAATTCCATGTTGAACGAATGTAAGATCAGATAATTCATTATGACCATGGACAATGCCGTTGCCAATAATGGCCCCATCCCTTTTAACAGCCAGATGCATGGGAACTGTAAAACCAGTTTGATGATCAGCCCGATGCCAAGGATCTTCATCATCTTACGGTTTTCCGAGATTCCTTGCATCATGGCCGCGGCTACACTGTAGAGTCCCATTGCAATCGAAGCAAACGCGGCAAACTCCAAGATGACAATCCCGGCTTGATTATAACGGTAAAAGACGGTATAGACTTGTGGTGCCACGGCAACCAGTCCTAAAGAGGCCGGTACCATAATAAAGTAAAACAACTCTAAGGCGTTTTCGATTTGTGTCCGCATCCCGGCTTGATCGTTTTTAGCTCGTGCATGAGCCAGCAGTGGAATTACAGTCGTTGCCATTGATGATGCCACAGCAATAATAATCATATAGAGCTTATTGGCATTGAAGCTGAACATGGCATAGACCGTATTCATCTGATAGTAGGTAAAGTGACCAACCAATGGCATCATTTTAAAGAAGGTGTATTGATCAATCAGTTGGAAGATCGTAATCCCCGACTCGATTATGATAAATGGAATCGCTTGGTAGACAATCTTGCCAATCAGCTGCAGCGTTGAGATATCAGCTGCATCCAAGCTGCTTTTTGCCATTTCTTCCATCGGTTTCCGGTAGTGAATTCGTGCCAAAATCAAAACGGCAGCCGCCCCCAAGGCGCCGATAAAGGCAGCAAAAGTCGATTGCGTAACGGCCAGAACCCAGCTCCCTTTTTGGATCTTCATGACCAGATAAGTGGCGCCCAGCATGTAGATGATACGCAAGAGCTGCTCAATCAATTGCGAGATTGCTGACGGTGCCATCCAGCTGTACCCTTGCAGATACCCTCTTGAAATACTGATGCTGGGAATTAAAAGTACGGCCCAGGCCAGCGAGCGAATCACTGGAATTTCGTTGGGATCACCACCATCAAGCAGTGCCGCGCCAAACATCATAATCAAAGCTGAAATCACCCCAGTTGCCATCGAAACGTACATCCCGGTATGATATAGCTTTTTACTGATATTGGTCTGATTTATCCCATTATAGTGAGCGACCAGTTTGGACATCGCCGAAGGAATCCCAGCCGTTGCAATCACCAAAAACAGATTGTAGATGTTGTACCCTTTGGCATAAAGCGCGTTGGCCTGATCACTGTAGGCACCCATCCAGGTAACCCAAGGGATAATGTAGAGTGCACCCAGCACTCGCGACAATACGCTCCCCGCTGTCATCCAGGCCGACCCACTGAGCATTTTTGCCTTGGCCGTGGCCTGTTTGCTCGGGGCCGTTTTTTGTTGTGCATCCATAATTTGCTGCTTTCCTACCTTTTTAATTGTTAAAATTTCAAAAAATAATCCTAACCATTCTAGCTTGATTTGGCAGATAGCGCAAATTAATTAATAAATTGTTAAGAAAAGCTTAACGATAAGCCAGTGCCTGCTTGATATCTTCGATCAGATCATCAGCATCCTCTAAGCCAACTGAAAGCCGCAATAATTTGGTCGTGATCCCTAGGCGCTGACGTTGCTTGACTGGAACGTCGGCATGCGTCTGGTAGTATGGAATCGTAATCAGACTCTCAATACCGCCCAGACTTTCGGCAAACGTGATCACCTTGACGTTGTTCAACAGCCTTTCGACTTGTGACTCTTCTTTTAAATAAAAGCTGACCATGCCGCCTTTGCCTGGATAAAGCACTTTTTCAACTTCAGGTGCCTGCTTAAGATATTCAACGATGGCTTGGGCGTTTTTAGTATGCTGAGCCATGCGTACCTTGAGCGTTTTAAGACTTCGCAAAAGCAGCCATGAGTCAAATGAGTCCAGCGTATCACCTGTCGTAATGTAGTAGTCGTAATATTCATCAGCGAGTTTTTCATCTTTAACGACAACGGCACCGCCCAACAAGTCATTGTGACCGGACAGGTACTTAGTCGCACTATGAATCACTACATCGGCACCTTCCAGTAATGGCCGCTGATAGATTGGCGTATAAAACGTATTATCGACAATTACTTTAATCTGTGGATCGTATTCATGAACTGCTGTAGCCACTGCGTGAATGTCGATTTCTTTCATTGTTGGGTTGGATGGTGTTTCCAGCCAGATAATTTTGGTATCTGATGTCAGCTTTGCAACCAACTCTGAAATCTTTTGCCCGTTCCATTGATCAAACTCAATACCGGCATGCTTTTTGAGATAGTCAAAGTAGCGAAAGTCCCCACCGTATAGATCATCTAAAGAAATCAAACGATCACCCGTCTTTAAAATGCTTAGTGCCAATTGTACGGCAGCCATCCCAGAGCTAAGAGCAAAGCCGGTCGTACCACCTTCTAGGCTGGCCAGTGTTTTTTCGACAGCCCGACGATTAGGCGTCGATAAACGTGAATAGGTGTAGTTTTTGGTCGCATCAAAATTGATGGCTTCTTTTAATGTTGGGTGGCGATAGTTGGATGACAGATAGATCGGCAACGAAACCGCGCCTCTTTCATCTTCATGATTACCTGCTTGAGCCGCAATCGTTGCCAGTGACAGTTCAGACTCATTCTTTTGACATTCACACATAAGTAGATTCCTTCTTTCCTAAATTCTCAAACTCCCAGTTATTAAATCAGCGCGCCTTAGCCAATGCCTGATCAAGATCGGCAATCAGATCACGCTGGTCTTCGATACCGACTGCCAAGCGAATCAGCCCTGGCGTAATCCCAGCCTTGAGCTGTTCGGTTGGTGAAAGCTCCGCGTGACTCATCTTGCTTGGCAGTTCAACCAGACTTTCAACCGATCCTAAACTGACCGCTAATTGAAACAGCTGCAATGAATTGACGAACCTAACCGCATCCACGTCATCGCTTAATTCAACTGAAAGCACGCCACCCGCTCCCTTGGCCTGCGTGCTTAGCGTTGCATAACCTGGCTGATCTGGCACGCCTGGATAATAGATCTTTTTGACGGTGCTTTTGGTCTGCAAGTATTCAATAATGGCTCGTACGTTTTCTTGCTGGCGATCCATTCTGACGCTTAACGTCTGCAGTCCGCGCCGCGCCAGATTGCTGTCTTCTGGTGAAAGCACGGCTCCTAATGCGTTTTGAATAAAGTAAAGTCGTTTGCCCAGTTCTTCATCATTGGTAATCACCGCCCCGGCACTAACGTCGGAATGACCAGCCAGATACTTAGTCGCGCTATGAATGACAATATCGGCGCCTAAAGTCAATGGCTGACAAAGATAGGGACTTAAAAAGGTATTATCAACAATCGTTAGCAAGTGGTGTTTTTTAGCAACCTTAGCCACAGCAGCAATTGGTGTCACCTGTAGCAGCGGATTGGTAACCGGCTCAAAATAAACGGCTTTGGTATTGGGCTGGATCGCGCGTTCAATGGCAGCCGGATCTCTGGTGTCAACCGGTGTTGCACTCAGTCCCCAGTGCTTAAAGAACTGATTAAGCAGCCGAAACGTGCCGCCATAGATCTGATCGCCAACAATGATATGATCGCCGGCTTTAAAAATCGCCAATGCCGTATGAATCGCCGCCATCCCAGAAGAAAGCGCAAATCCCCGCGTGCCATGTTCCAGAGCCGCTAATTGATCTTCCAAGTACTGGCGCGTTGGATTGCCCGAACGTCCGTAGTCATACTGTACCGGTGCCCCAATTTTAGGATAGCGGTAGGTCGTTGAAGTATAGATAGGTACGTTGACCGCTCCAGTTTGGTTGTCGTTTTGGGCTGGTCCGTGTACCAGTCTGGTATTAAATTCTGTCATGTCTTTCCCCTTTCTCAAGGCAATAAAAAAGCCCTGAACCTAATTGATAGATTCAGGACGACGCAGCTGATCCGACGTGGTACCACCCGATTTTACCGCTGGATTGCCCACAGCGGCCTCAACAACACCAATTGATGTCTGGGATGGTAACGGATCCTGCCGGGAATTCAGCCAATTTGACCAAACGCCTTGCTCCAAGCTCATCTTCAGCTGCTGGTTCGTGCTGCCCTTTCACTAACGGCAGTCGCTGAAACACTAATAAAGCAACCTACTCTTCTCTTCAACGCTTTTGTAATTATCATTTAATGATTTTCTTAATTTTTACTCATTATAGTCACGTAGTTTTCTCATGTCAACTAAATTTTTTACTCTGTATTAAAAATTTAGTAAATCACATTCATCCATCAATCAATTAAAAAACGCCGCGGCAATTAACCGACGACATTTTTACAGTTCATATTTTAGAGCATTCATCAATGACTATTTTTGATTAGTCAAAATGATGTCGCTAGCCTTAACCTCGGAACCGAAGTAAGGCTTCAACTCTTGATTGTAGTCTTTTTCAAAGAAGTTTTCACCGTTAAGCTTGGTGATTTCCTTGTTAGTCCAGTTCAAAAGCGACTTGTTCCCTTTCTTAACAGCTGGGGCGATGTATGAGCTCTTACCCAACTGCTTAATGCCGACCATGTACTTAGGATTGTTCTTGACCCAAGCGTACAGGTAAGAGTTATCGTCAGCCAATGCTTTGGCCCGACCATTTTTAAGCGCGTTGAACTGCTGCGTCTTGGAGTCAAACTTCAAAAGACTGGCGCCGGTCTGGTGTTGAGTAAAGTATTGTTCCGCCGTCGTTCCCTTGTTGACGATCAGCTTTTGTCCCTTCAATTGGCTGACCTTAGTAATTGGATCGCTCTTTTTAGAAACGACTCCAACGGAAACCTTCATGTATGGCTTAGCAAAATCAACCGTCTGCTTACGTTCCGGCGTGACCGTAAAGTTGGCCAAAACCAGATCCGCCTTGTTGGAGTTCAGCGTGTCAACTCGGTTGTTGGCGTTAACCTGTACGAACTTGGCCTTGACGCCTAAGTCCTTGGCAATCCGCCGTGCCAGATACAGATCATATCCTACGCGCTTGCCATCCTTGTTGACCCAGCCATATGGCGGCAGGTCGCCAAAGACGGCAATCTTGATATAGCCACGCTTCTTGATTGCCGAAACCGAATTTTGATTATCAGCGGCATGGGCCGTCAAAGTACTTGCCAATGGTGCAAATGCCAACAGAAATGCTCCCAGGGCCAATACCAGCGTTTGAATCAGTTTTTTTAGACTCTGCTTTTTCATAATTAATTCCCCTTTTCTCAAAAACACTTAAAAATCCATACTCTCTAAGAACTTCTGTGCACGCTCGGTCTGCGGTTGCTTAAAGAACTGCTGACCCGGCGTATCCTCTAAAATATGACCATCTTCCAAAAACAGCACCCGATCGGCAATCTGGGCGGCAAAATTCATCTCATGGGTTACGATCAGCATCGTCATGTCTTCTTCGTCACTCAGTTTCTTGATGATCTCCAAGACTCCTCTTACCATCTCAGGATCCAATGAGGCCGTGACCTCATCAAACAGCATCAAATCCGGATGCATCGCCAGCGCTCTGACGATGGCAATCCGCTGTTTTTGCCCACCTGACAGCTGCCGCGGGTAAGACTGCGCATAATTGCTCAAGCCAACCATGGCCAGCAGTTTTTTGGCTTCAGCTTCTGCCTCCTTTTGTTCCCGGTGCTGAACCTTGGTTGGTGCCAGGACGATATTTTCTAAAACCGTCATATTTGGAAACAGGTCATAGCTTTGAAAAACCATGCCGATCTTTTGCCGCAGCTCTTGCCAATGCTTTTCATCTGGAATCACGTTTTGGCCTTCAAAAGTGATCTGACCGCTTTGAAAGTCCTCTAAGCCGTTCAACGTGCGAATCGTCGTACTCTTGCCCGATCCAGAAGGTCCCAGCAGTGCCAGCACCTCACCTTTTTTGAGATCAAAGTTAATATCGAACAAGACTTGACGTTTACCGTAAAACTTGTTTAAATGTGCTACTTTTAAAATTTCTTCAGTCAAAAGACATCCCCCTTAATCTGCTTGTTTGGCATCCATCTTTTTTGCCCAGCGCGACAGTGGATAATCCACCAGGAAATAAAACACGAAAATCAAACCATAGACCCAAAAGACCCCTGTTCGATAAAGATGATTATTGGCCTCGATAATCTGCTGACCAATGTTGATGACATCCATCACGCTGATCATCATCAAAAGTGAGGTCGTTTTAATCACCCGCGTTGCCAGATTGATCGTTGCCGGCAGCTCCAGGCGAAATGCTTGGGGAAATAAAACGTAGTAAAACAGCTGGTGGCGGTTCAAGCCCAACGCCATACCCGATTCCCGCTGATGCTTAGGAACCGAGATCAAAGCTCCTCGAACGATATCGCTGAATTCCGCGGCTACCCATAAGGCAAAGGCAACAACGGCCATCAAAGATCCAGGGAGGTTGGCCACATGCATCATTCTTGGCAGGATGTAATAGGCCAAAAACAGCAGCACAACCGTGGGCACGATCCGGAAAAATTCTAGATAAAGCCGTAGAATCAAGCGCAGCAGCCGATTCTTAAACGTCCGCAAGATCCCCAGCAGCGCGCCCAACGCCAACCCAATCAGCAAAGATAATGCTGCGATCCAAACCGTGGTCCATAATCCGCCTAGCAGTCGGACAAAATTGTGGCCCTCAAACAAAACATTAATTCCCGAATGTGCCATAGCGAACCCTCCTTTCCAGCCAGGTCAAAATCAAGGACAGTGGAATCAAGATAATTGCGTAGGCGATCACCAAAACGAAAAGATATTCGTTGGAACGGTAGTAAAGACCGATCAGATCCAGGGCCGTGTTCGTTAATTCTGGAATGGCAATCACCGAAAAAATCGAGGTTTCCTTAATTAAAAAAATCACGTTGGCAGCCAGGGCCGGTACCGAAAGCGCGAACCCTTGTGGAAATACTACGTAACGGGCCAGTTGCCAGTCGTTCATTCCTAGCGCCTTACCAGATTCAAGCTGCGTCTTGGCCACCCCGTTAAAGCCGCCGCTAAAGCCCTCTGCCATGTAGGCGCCACCTAAAAAGATCAGACCAACGATTCCACAGGTAGCCGCGCTCATTTTCCAGCCAATTACCGGAAAGGCATAGTATAAAAAGAACAACTGAATCAAAAGCGGTGTATTGCGGGCCAGCTCAACATAAGCACCCAGAATGCCTGCCAGATATGGTACCTTGAAATACCGCACCAGACTGACGATGATCCCAACGACCATGGCGCCTAAAATACCGACCAACGACAGCCACAGCGTCAGTCGAAAGCCCTTGGCAAACTCCGGCAGGCTTTGCTGAATGATCGTCCAACTCAAACTCCTCACTCCCTTTTAGACAATTAGTTAAATAGTGTCTAATCTAAAAAATGCATGAAAAAAGGCCTGCTGTCTCTTCCTTCCTCAAACAGCCTTTTGAGTTCCCCAAAAATTCAGGAACCCAAAAAGGCCTCAAATCGATCAATCGACTGAGGATGGATTAACAACAGGCCATCATTGACACAAGGGCAGAAATTTTCCGTGATGCAAACTGATTACTCAACATGAAAATTCCTCCCTTCCGCAATGATTTAATGATTAAAATTCTCTTAAAAAATTAATGACTTTATTATAGCGAGCTGGTTTTCAAATGTCAACCTCTTATCTTTAGTAAGTCATTTTACCAAACACATCCCGCTACGTTTAATTCCCGGCATTACGGCAATTAAATTAAGCATCTCAATATTTTTCCAGATCAACCTCAACCATGCGCACCTCACGATCAGGAAATGCTTTTTGCACCTGCTCAAGTGGGGTGACTTTTGGCGCCGGTTCAAAATGCCCTAATTTATCGTTGATCACGATTGCCAGACCCAGCTTGGCATTTTCAATGGCCTCATCCATGGTCTGCCCTTGCGTAAAAGCCTCTGGTACATCGGGAAAATCAACTTGAATCTCTTTTGCCGTCGGTGTAAAAACCGCTGCGTAACTGGCTAATTCCATTTTTAATTCCTTTCTCAAAAGTAAAAAGGCCAGCTTCGACGATGCCGAATGCCGACCTTTTGATTAATCATCGCTTACTTCACCACGATGTTGACAATGTGGTTTGGTACGACGATAACCTTCTTGATTTCTTTACCTTCAATGAACTTTTGTACGTGTTCGTTGGCTAATGCCTTTGCTTGAGCCGTTTCTTTATCGGCATCCTTTGGCATTTCGATTCGGGCCCGGACTTTGCCGTTAACCTGGACGATCATTTCAACCGTGGCTTCTTCCAAGGCTTTTGGATCGTAAGTTGGCCATGGCTGGTAGGCAATCGTATCGGAAACGTGGAACTGACTCCAAAGTTCTTCGGCAACGTGTGGAATAACTGGTGAGATCATCTTGATCAGACCTTCCATGTATTCAACCGGCAGATCATCAACCTTGTAGGCCTCATTAACAAAGACCATCAGTTGGGAAATCGCCGTGTTGAAATGCATCCGCTCAAAGTCTTCCGTAACCTTCTTGACGGTCTGGTTGTAGATGTGCGTCAGCTTGCCATCATTAAAGTTGGAAACACGGTCACGCAGATGGTTATTGTCATCCATCATCAAACGCCATACCCGGTTGATCCACTTGTAGGCACCGTGCAATCCCTTAGTATCCCAAGGCACGGACTCAGTCAAAGGACCCATAAACATTTCGTACAGCCGCAGCGTGTCGGCACCGTATTGTTCTACGATGTCATCTGGGTTAACGACATTGCCCTTGGACTTGGACATCTTTTCGTGGTTGGAGCCCAGAATCATCCCTTGGTTAACCAACTTCATAAATGGCTCTGGCGTTGGCACGTAGCCCAAGTCATAGAGAACCTTGTGCCAGAAACGAGCGTACAGCAGGTGCAAGACGGCGTGTTCGGCCCCACCAACGTACAGATCAACTGGTGACCAGTAGTCCAGTGCCTCTTTGGAAGCAAATTCCTTTTCGTTGTGCGGATCCGTGTAGCGCAACCAGTACCATGATGAGCCGGCCCACTGTGGCATCGTGTTGGTTTCACGCAGACCATGACGACCGTTTTCGTCATAAACGTTGATCCAATCAGTTGCGTTGGCCAGTGGACTCTCACCGGTACCAGATGGCTCAATGTTCTTCATGTCAGGCAGCTTTAATGGCAGCTCGTCTTCTGGAACCAATGAAGTCGTACCGTCATCCCAGTGAATAACCGGAATTGGCTCACCCCAGTAGCGTTGCCGAGAGAAGATCCAGTCACGCAACCGGTAGTTGACCTTCTTGTGGCCGGCATCATGTTCTTCCAGCCAGTCAATCATCGCCTTTTTGGCTTCTTCGATCTTCATGCCATCCAAGAAGCCAGAGTTGATGTGCTCACCATCACCATCATAAGCAGCTTCGGAAATGTCGGCACCCTTGATGATTGGCTTGATTGGCAGATCAAACTTCTTGGCAAAGTCCCAGTCACGCTGGTCACCGGCAGGCACGGCCATTACCGCACCAGTACCGTATGAGGCCAAAACGTAGTCTGAAATCCAGATTGGCAGCTTTTCGCCGTTAACCGGGTTGATGGCGTAAGATCCGGTAAATACACCAGTCTTGTCCTTGTTTAAGTCAGTCCGTTCCAGATCCGAGCGGCGCGACGTTGTTTCTTTGTAGGCTTCAACTTCAGCCTTGTGTTCAGGCGTCGTTAATTCATCGACCAGGTCCAGTTCAGGAGCCAAAACAACGTAAGAAACCCCAAACAGCGTGTCGGGACGCGTGGTGAAGACTTCGATCTTGTCATCATGACCATCGATACCAAAGAAGACGGAAGCCCCTTCAGAACGGCCGATCCAGTTGCGCTGCATTTCCTTAACGCTTTCTGGCCAGTCAACCAGGTCCAGATCATCAATCAAACGATCAGCATAGGCCGTGATCTTCAAGACCCATTGCTTCATTGGCTTACGGTAAACTGGGTAGCCGCCACGTTCTGTTTTGCCATCAACGACTTCTTCATTGGAAACAACCGTACCACCCATAAAGTCGGGGGCCCAGTTGACCATGATCTCGTCTTCGTAGGCCAGCCCCTTCTTGTAGAGCTGTTCAAAGATCCATTGCGTCCACTTGTAGTAGTTTGGATCAGTCGTGTTGACTTCATGATCCCAATCGTATGAGAAACCCAGCGATTGAATCTGATCTCTGAAGTGGTCGATATTTTGGTTGGTAAAGCCTTTCGGATTATGACCAGTCTTTAAGGCATATTGTTCAGCCGGCAGACCAAAGGCATCCCAGCCCATTGGGTGCAGTACGTTGTAGCCTTGCATCCGCTTCATCCGAGAAACCACGTCCGTAGCGGTGTAGCCTTCAGGGTGACCAACATGCAGCCCTTGTCCAGATGGGTATGGGAACATGTCTAAAGCATAGTACTTCTTTTGGTCCTTGTTGATCTCGGCCTTAAAGGTCTTGTTCTTCTTCCAGTAGCGCTGCCATTTCTTTTCAATCGTTTTGTGATCGTAAGCCATTGCTATTGCTCCTTTTAAAATCCTAATTTTCAGTAGGCTTGATCGTATAAAAAAACGCCCTGCAACAAATGCAGGACGAATCTAAAATCCGCGGTACCACCTGAATTCCACGCATTATGCATGGCACTTGAGATTCTTAACGCGAATTTCACGTTGCCGCCTACTATTGATTCAGCAGCAATTTTTTGAGGCCAGTTCACCAAGGTCTGCTCCGGACTTGCACCCCCGTCCGGTCTCTTTAAGCAGAAAAATCGGCTACTAACTCCTCTACGATCAAAGATTACAAACTATTCTAGCAAGGACTGTCAATAAGTGCAAGTCCCTTTTCTAATAATTTTTTAATTTTGCTCGTCGAGTTTCAGCAGCAAAGCGTCCAAAGCCCCATACAGATTGGCATCATTTTTGAACTTGGCAGGTTCGATCTTTGGCTTGACCATTTCTTTTTTAACGATTGGCATTGAGTCAACCAGCTGGTCATATTGATCATTGATGGTCTTGATCAGAACCGGCTGCGCTGAGATTCCGCCACCGATCACGACCTTGTTCAAATCGACGATTGCCTGCATGCTCAAAATCAAGCAGGCAATCTGGTAGCAATATTCGTTAAAGACCTTGGCTGCATCTGGGTTGCCAGCCTCAATCATCCGAAAGGCGGCCTGGCCATCGGCACCTTCTGGCAGGCCAGAAGCTTTGATAACGTCTTGAATCATCTTGACCGATGAGCCGTTAAAGCCGGCCAAGCGATCGGTTCCTTCAGCTTTAAAGTTGGTTGGTACAAAATTCAGCATCCCGGCACCAGCATGTGCACCATAGTTTAATTGGCCATTGGTGATAATTCCTGAGCTGATGTCCGTTCCCAAAAGAATGGCCGCGGCATCCGTTTCACCATGCAGGTTGCCCAGCCAGGACTCGGCTAGCGCTGCCGCGCGTCCTTCGTTTTCTACGATAATTGGCAGAATCTTACGATAATGTTCCTTAAAGAGCTTTGGCAGATCCCAACCCTTTAAAAACGGCAAAGTGTCGCTAAATACAACGACCTCATTTTTAGGATCAACCTTGCCTGGTACGCAGACTGCCAAGCCGCTGATTTCAGACTGATACTGATCGATAATGGCATAAATCGACTTCATGAATTCTGTCAAGCTGGAAGTTGGCGTCGGTACCTTGTCTTTTTTGGTAATCTGACCGGCGTTGTTCAGCAAGGCATACTTAATCGTTGTCCCTCCGACATCGATACTTAAGAATGAATGCATGACTCTAGACCCCTTCCTTGATTTAACCTTTACGGGTCCATCTTACTCGTTTTAAATGGTTTTTTCCAGGGATATTGTGAACAATTTCTCAGATGTTTGACAAATTTAACGCAAACGAATTCATTGGTATCAAAACGGCTTTTATAAAAATATAATTTTCAATATTGCTGACTATCTCGTCTTATGGTTGTTCACTAATTAACTTATTTTCGATTACGTTGACAAAGCATCTAAGGTTATAATTACAGTAGTATTCTTGAAGCCAAGAAAGGACACCATCATGGAAAATCAAACCCCGCTTTGGTCTAACGATCATCCCCAAATCATCAATCAGCTGACACAGCATACCATTTCAAAAACCTATTATGGACTGGGCACCAATATTGTCTTAACAGCATTTGGCAGTGCAAGTCAGCGCGACTTGGACGATGCCTATGCATTAATTGCTCGCTATGAAGACATTTTGACCGTTAATCGCGATCATTCTGAGTTAATGGCCGTCAACCAGGCTGCTGGTAAGTGCCCGGTTCAGGTTTCTTATGCCAGCTATCATCTGGCCAAAAAAGCTATTGAGATCAGCTTGGAAGACAATGGCTTTGATGCCTTGATTGGGCCATTGGTCAAGCTTTGGCACATTGGCTTTGATGATGCCCACGTTCCCAGCGAAAAAGCCATTCAAGAGCGTCTGCAGCTGATCGATCCGCATGACGTTGAGTTAAATGATGATGACATGACGATCTTTTTAAAAAAGCCAGGTATGGAAATCGATCTGGGCGCCATTGCCAAGGGCTATATCGCCGATCGCATCCGGGATCTGTGGCGCTCGCGTGACATCCGTGCCGGCATCATTGATCTGGGCGGCAATATTTTAATGCATGGCACGGCTCCTAAGCACCAAGACGGCCTATGGCGTATCGGTGTTCAAGATCCTAGTGCCAAGCGCGGTCAGTCAATTTTAGTCGCTGCCCTGCCCGAATGTTCTGCCGTTACCAGCGGCATTTATGAGCGTCATCTGCAAGCCGATGGGCAAGACTATCACCATATCATCGATCCAGCTACCGGTCACCCTAGAAAAACACAATTGGCGGGGGTAACCGTCTTTTCTGGACTGTCGATTACTGGTGAGATTGAGACCGGACGCCTCTTTTTTGCTGGTCAGCCAATTCCCAACTGGGTCAAAGATCATCCCGACGTCATGGGGGCCGTCTTTGTTGATCAGAATCGTCACGTTAAAATCGTTGGCCTAAAGCAAGATCAGGTACGTATTCTTGATCACAGCTATGATATTGAATTCGTTGCAGATTAAATAAAAAAACCATCGCTGCCAACCGCAGCGATGGTTTTCTTGTTTAATGAAAATATTAGCCTAAAATAGCCTTTAACTCGTCAACCTTGTCCAAGTGTTCCCATGGCAGGTCAATGTCGGTCCGACCAAAGTGACCATAAGCAGCCGTCTGTTTGTAGATTGGCCGCTTCAGATTCAGCATCTTGATGATTCCGGCTGGCCGCAGATCAAACGTCTTGCGTACGGCATCAATCAGTTCTGCTTCTGACTTGGTACCCGTGCCAAACGTATTGATTGAAATTGAAACTGGCTGCGCCACCCCAATTGCGTAGGCAACCTGAATCTCCAGGCGCTTGGCATAGCCAGCTGCAACCAAGTTCTTGGCAATGTAGCGAGCCGCATAGCTTGCCGAACGGTCAACCTTGGTAGCGTCTTTACCAGAAAAGGCCCCGCCACCATGGTGTGCTGCCCCGCCGTAAGTGTCTACGATAATCTTACGACCGGTCAGACCAGCATCGCCTTGTGGACCGCCAATTACAAAACGGCCGGTTGGATTGATGAAGTACTTGGCGTTATCATCCAACAGATCAGCCGGGATTACTTCTTTGATGACTTGTTCGATAACGTCGTGACGAATCTGATCCAAAGAAACCTCTGGATCATGCTGTGTACTTAAAACAACCGTGTCGACACGCAACGGCTGGTCATTTTCGTCGTATTCAACGGTTACTTCGGCCTTGGCATCAGGACGCAGGTAGGCAATCGTACCTTCCTTGCGCAGCTTGGCAATCCGCTGCATCAGCTTGTGGCTGAGCATTAAAGTCAATGGCATGTATTCTGGCGTTTCATCGGTGGCATAGCCAAACATGAGCCCTTGGTCACCAGCACCAATCTTATCTAATGGATCAATATTACCGCCCCGCGTTTCCAAAGAGTCGTCAACCCCTTGCGCGATATCAGGCGACTGTTCATCGATGGCAGTAATTACGGCACAATTGTCGGCATCAAAGCCGTAAAGACCATTCGTGTAGCCGATTTGACGAATGGTTTCGCGAACGATCTGTTGAATGTTGACGTAAGCCGTGGTTGACATTTCGCCAAATACCAGTACCAGGCCAGTTGTAACCGAGGTCTCGATCGCACAGCGCGCATCCGGATCCTCCGTCAGCACAGCATCAAGGATTGCGTCACTGATTTGGTCAGCAATCTTGTCTGGGTGTCCTTCCGAAACTGATTCGGATGTAAATAAGTGTCGTTCAGTCATTTTGATAATTCCCCCATTTTCTAAACTAAAAAGTTCGGTTATTGCGGTTACAAGGCATCTTCACAATCTGTGAATCCTATCGGGAATTTGCTTTATAACGTTCACCATCCTAACATAGTCACGTGATAATAATCAATTTTTAATATTGGATTTGGTATAATAATATAAAATTATTCATCGACTCGTTCAGGAGGAATCTTTTTGCAAAATCTACTATCGCGCTTTCGGCTGCAGTTTCAAGACATCAACTGGCGCGATCTGTTGCCTAACGTTTTCTTGATCATGTGCTGTTGGTCTTATGTTCCATTTGCCTATGCCATTCAGATCAAAACCACCGTCTTTTCTCATGACCTGTACAGTTTGTTTGCCTATCAGGCCTGCGTTGCGCTAGCTTTGACCATCATCTCTGATCAGCAGTCCGGTTCATTGAACTCAATTATTCCGCTGGCGCTCAGCTTTTTGTTTGCCATCAGCGGCTTTTTGCACGGTAACGTTTTTTTGTTCGTCCTGCTTTTACTGCCGCCTTGCTATCTTTTGATCTGTGAGCTTTATCTGCATGAGTTTCAAAATCCAATCGGGCTATTCGTTTTTGCCTTTTTGATGACCTTGAGCATTCCAGTGGCATTTACTTTTATCTCAGTGAAGTTCTTGTCTTGGAGCTATTTAATCAAACTGGTACCACTGCTTTTGATCTTTTGTTTCTACGATGCCCCATTGTTTTTACGACACGAGGCCCGTTTTTCATTAATCGAGGGGGGCATTGGCATCGCATTGATTTTGGCAATGCTGACGCGGCCACTTAAGATCACGCTTTTTTTGGCGATTGCCGTGGTGATCTTAAGCTGGTGGCTGTTGCAGCGATTAATGCCAGAACCGCATAATCAGATTTTTTATAATTTATTGCAGCTATTAGCAACGGTACTGACATTTTGGGCCTAACTCTTAGCGATGCAGATTGTTTTTATTTTTATCAATTTAGAATTATTATTATCTAAAAAGAAACATTTAATTTCCTAATGCATTATCTGCCTTGGCAATGCTATAATTATGACTTGTCGAATCAATCGTCTGTGAAAGGAGCATGATCGTTGCAATGGCAAATTCAGAATATGAACACGCACTGCAGCATCTGCGTGAAAAACATGTTCGTCTGACCCCGCAGCGCAAACTGATTCTGCGCTATTTGATCGATCACCATACGCACCCTAGCGTCGAGATGATTTACGCTGATCTAAAAAAAGAAGCCGACAACATCAGCATGGCAACGATCTACAACACCATCAATCTGCTGGTTGAAGATGAATTGGTCATTGAATTGAAGAACGGTGATGGCAGCTCCCATTACGACTATTTTGGTCATCCCCACTATCACGTTGTCTGTGATAACTGCGGCTTAATTCAAGACGTTTTTGATGATCACTTTGCTGAATTAACCAAAGATCTGCAGCAGATCACTCGTCAGAAAACCAATTTTTTGGTGAGTCAAAGCGATATTGAAGTCCATGGCATCTGTCCAGCCTGCCAAAAGAAACTGGGCCTGGCATAGGCTAAACAGCTGAAAAAACGACTTTCTACTTAACTAAAAATATGGCGTCATCTCAGACTTTTGAGTTTGAAATGACGCCATCTGTATTTTTCAGCATCTTTTTACGATTGTATTTAAGGCGAGCACGTATTCATAGCCTGGCTCATGTGTTAACAAATCATCCCAGTCGCTAAGTAAAAATCAGCTTTAGAATAATTTAAACGCAATTGTAATGCTAACTTGCGACTGACAATACCTACATAATAAAACCCGGATGATCCACCATTACTTAGCGAATCATCCGGGTTTTCATATTGAGAGGAAAAGTTTTTAGTTTCGTCCAGTTGTTCCTGCTGCTGCAAAAAACATGTGTAATGTAGGCAATTTTTGATTTTGACTACATATCCGAAGACTTAAATACAGACGTTTTTCTTATTGCCGTTATCGCCGGTATTCCGATATTCCAACAAGGGAGTAATCGCATTGACCAGTGCAGGCACTTGCGCGCCACTCTTGCAACTTCTTGGAAAGGCTCTCGCACTTCCCCGGGTACAGCCAACCCGCATGGTTATGACTGGAGCCATAACCGTAACTTCCTTTCTATTAAAATTTATAGTGCATGATTTAATTCCGGATGCTCGGCCAGTGCTAAAAGGCTAAGCATCGCATTCTTGTCCCGATCTACGGCCTTGTTGTAGTTCGGGCATTTTTCGTTGTAGCAGACGTACTCATTGTGCTTAGTTCCGTGCTTCTCGTTACCGTAAAGAGTGAGCTTATCATCACCTTTTTTGACGTTGCCACAGACTGCACAACGCTGAGTAGACGGGTACAGCTTGTTAGCCAGAATAAGTTCCTTGCCGTACCAGTCGCACTTATAGGTCAAGATCTGCTTAAACTTGCCGAACATTGACCGATGAACGCCTTTTGAGGCAACGTGGCTCATAAGCATGCCCTTCACGGACAAACTTTCGATCACGATCTTGTCATAGTCCTTGACCAGCTCAGTAGTAAACTTCTGCATCAAGTTGTTTTGGATATTACCAGCCTTCCGATAGCACGCTTGAAGCTTGGCTTTCGTCTTCAAGTAGTTCTTGCTATTGTAGGCTGCTTGTCCATTTTCAACTCGTTTTCTGGCAAGCTGACGTTGATAATGCTTTATTCGCTTGTAAACTTTGTTGAGACGCTTAGGCAAAACGACTATTCGGCCGTCCGTGTAGTCAAAGTGACCAACATTGACGTCAACCGCCGTTGCCTTGCCTGTTTTATCCAAAGTCTTAATATTCTCAGCCTTGATCTTATACGGAATAGCAGCGTAATAACGACCTTTTTCTTTAAAGTAGCTGACAACGCCAAATTCCTCAGACAGGGGTTCTTCATTTAACTTAAAGCCCCGCCATTGATCTTTTGGAATGGTACTTTCTCTTGCCCGTTCTAAATAAAGAATTCCATCTTTAATCTTGCTCTGATCACTTTTAAAACCTTGCCTAGGTTCTTTTTTTGACTTGAATTTAGGTTTGCCCCAATCTGGCTGGGCTTTATTAAAGAAATTGCTCCAAGCATTAGCAAGATCAGTAATAGCAAGTTGCAATAAGTGTGCTGAATACTGGTACTGCCAGTCGGCTTTATTGGCGACCAATTCATCACGAACTTTTCGCTCAGTTGGTGATGGATATGCTTTAAGCAAGGCTTTCTGTTTTGTGGCTTTGGCAATCCGTCTTGCTTCATACATTTCATTCCACAAAGCAAGTCCTTGGTTAAAGCAGTAGCGACGATAGTCGCACGCCTCATTCAAAGCCTGCCTCATAACCTTGTTAGGATGCAGCTCATAGACTCTCGTCTGGATTACCGTAGTAGATTCTTCTGTTTCTTCTAGTTTCACTTCTTCTGCTTTCGCCATCATTTGCTATCACCGCCTTTCAGATTAGGATCTTCTTCAATCTTGGTTTTGTATCTTCTCAAGCCGTATAAGCGATAAGAGAAGACATGAATTATACTTACCAGATCGTCAACCAGTTCTCTGTCGGGACTGGTCTTAGGGTTATTGACGACAACAATCTCGCTTCCATGGCGCTTGCAGAAATTAGCAAACCAATCAAAACCAAATCGCACAAAACGATCCTTGTATGTGACATAAATTTTGTCAATCTTACGGTCTTCAACGTCCTGCAGAAGCTGGTTCCACTTAGGCCGATTGTAGTTTAACCCACTGCCAATGTCACTTAGATGTTCATCCACAATAACGCCTTTGGCATTGCAATACTCGATCAGAAATTCTTCTTGATCTTTTAAGTCATGCTTTTGCCCAGCTGATGACACACGGGCATAAATGACATTTTTTCTGCCATCATTAGTAACGCCCAGATACTTGTTCAATTGTTCTTGGGTGTAGTAGCGCCGATTAGCTGCATTTCTGTATGACTTCAGCCGTCCTTCACGATCCCAACGCTGTAAAGTAGAAACCGATACTCCAAGGATTTCAGCCGCCTCGCCAGCCTTATATTTCTTATCCAAAAATAGACTCACCTCGCTTTATTGAGATGAGTCTATTATAACATGGTTTACACACTAGTAAACACTTTTGTGCACTTTAAGCATAATTTCTATTACTAGTCTTTAGCTCTTTTATAAATCAGACATTTTATTCTGCATCATCGCCATCATCTTCTGCAGCAGATGGCAGGCCCTCGGTTGGTTCGTGGCCCAAGAAGCTTTGTGTCAACCTGATCTGTTCCTTAATCCAGGCATACAGCTCTTTCATCAGTTGATTTTGCGCCTCATGCCCTTCTTTTTCGGTCAGCTTAATGGCCCGTGTAATAAACAATAGCTGCATATCAAAATCTTTAACCAGCTCAAACAGCTGATCTTTACCATCAGCATACTTAGTAGCACCATTTTCGGTCAGCATGCTGTACTTAAGCAGCTCCTCACTGGTCGTTGGCACCAAATCTGCTTCGGCATGCAAGGCACGATTGATATCATCCCAAAAAGCCAGTTCTTTTTGAATCCAGGCCCGCCCATACTGATCTAAAAACAGTACGGCTGGCCCTTTGGCAAATAAAACTACCTGCTCAATCTTTAAAGCATGCACTGCCAGGTTGGCGGTAATGTGACCGATCATGGCACCAGCAGTTGGAACATGGTGCTCATGGTCGCTGCGTTCTTGTTCTTTTGCATAACGAATTTCAATTTCACTCATGATTAAGCCTCCTTAACGATGATCTTTTCGACTTGATAGCCAAGCTGGCTGACAACATCGCCCAATGCTTCTGGTGCAAGTTGGCTTTCATCAACTTCAGCCTTGACCTTGCCGGCATTAAACATTACCACGGCATTGGATACGCCAGGCTGTTGGCTGACGGCTTTTTGAATCTTGCTCATGCATGATGGACAAGACAGATCATTGAGTTTTAACGTTACTTTTTTCATGATTCATTTCCCCTTTGCTTATTTATGAATATAGCTTAGTCGATTTACTCTAATAAATAATTGATTACGGTCAATTATGACGAATTAATCGCATACCATTTAAGATGACGATCAAAATACTCAATTCATGAACCAGCATCCCTGACGCCATGTAGATGTAGCCGGTAAACAGACCGATGAACAACAGTAATACCGTCAAAAGTGCAATTGCAATGTTTTCATACATGTTGCGCATCGTCTTTTGCGCATGACGAACGGCAATCGGTAATTGAGCCGGACTGGAGTTGACCAGGATAATATCAGCCACGTCAATGGCGGCTTCGGTACCACTGCCCATGGCAATGCCTAGATCAGCCACGCTTAATGCCGGACTGTCATTGATTCCGTCCCCTACAAAAGCCACTTGATGGCCATCTGATTGCAGCTGTTTGATGACTGCTGCTTTGTCGACCGGCAAAAGATCACCGCGTACTTCATTAAAGTTCAGGTCGGCCACCATGTTTTCAGCAGCTGCCTGGTTATCGCCAGAAAGCAGGATGAGGCGATAGTCCTTGATTTTTCTCAGATTGTCCAATGCTGCTTTGGCCCCAGGACGCAGTTGATCACTGACCTCCAGTACCAGCCGCAGCTCGTGATCAACAGCCAGCAAAACGTGTGAGCTGGTCTTTGAAAGCTGATCGGTGGTCGTTTCGATTCCGGCTTCGTTTAACAATCTTTCATTACCAACCAAAACCGAGTGCTGGTTAACGACAGCCTGAATGCCGCGCCCATCAATAATCTGGCTGTCGCTAACCGGGTAGACGTCATCTTTTTGCCAATAGTCCAAAATGGCTTTGGCCAACGGATGATTGGACTCATGCTCAATGCTGGCCAGGATCTTTAGATTTTCATTCTGATCGCCATTGACATTGACAACCTTTCCCACACTCGGCTGACCCGTCGTCAGCGTACCGGTCTTGTCAAAAACAAACGTATCAATCTTGGTTAACTCATCTAATGCAGCACTACCCTTGGCAATCATGCCTCGTTTGGCTGCACTGCCGATGCCGGCAACCGTCGAGATTGGCACCCCGATTACCAGAGCACCTGGGCAGCCAAGGACCAGAATGGTAATTGCCAAGCGTAAGTCTTTGGTAATCAGGCCTACGATAATTGACAACAGTAATACCAATGGCGTGTAGTATTGTGAAAAGCGGTCAATAAAACGCTGGGTCTTTGTTTGACTATCTTGAGCCTCTTCAACCAATTCAATCAGCCGACCAAACGTGGTATCTTCGCCTACCTTTTCGGCTTGTACAACCAACGTTCCGCTGGAAAGAATCGTGCCGGCAAATACACTGCTGCCGATTTCTTTGTGGCTGGGTTTGGACTCGCCGGTAATGCTGGCCTGATCAACATGACCATTGCCAGCGACGACTTGGCCATCGACTGGAATCTGCGAACCAGTTTTGACCAATAGATAATCGCCTTTTTCAATCTCGTCAATGTCAACTTCTTCAAACGAACGATCACTGGGACTTTCAATCTTCAGTGCCGTCTTGGGTGCCATATCAACCAGATCTTGAATCGACTTGCGGGTTTTTTTAAGCGTAATCTCTTCCAGCAAATCCCCAACCGAAAACAGCCAGACCACGATGCCGGCCTCACTGTATTCACCAATTGCCAGGGCACTGATTACGGCAATTGAAACCAAAAGCTCAATTGAGATAATTTTAAATTTCAAGGCCCCGACTGCTCGAAAGACCAGTGGCAGGCCACCGATAATGGCAATTGCGATCATCGAGACATCAAATAGCCAGATCAGATTGGTGAAGCGGCCAATGTAGGCAATAATCAGCAAAGCCGTCATTAAAACGACGCTTTCTTTTTTATGCTTGGCAAAGAACATGATTTTTTCTCCTCTCCAAATGTTTAATCACAGTTTAAGGAGATTTTGCCGTTTGGTAATTGACAGCCATCAAGTTTGCTAAAAATATCTAAAGATTTGAGCAGACAATGAGCCAACCCCGATTAAACAGCGTATTATGTTGATAATTTCAAATATGGAGAGATGAAAATGGAAAAAGAATACTGCAAGGCTGGTATGACCTGCCAAAAAGGCTGTCCTTGTGCCAGTGCAGATGGCATCTGTCACTGCGATATGCTGGATGAGAAACGCTGCTATTGCAACAGTCACTGCCAAAGCCAACGTGATTAAACTTAAGAAGCAAAAAAAGAAACTTCCCGACCAAAAATCGAGAAGTTTTTTAGTTAGTTATATTTATATTCTTTAAACGTCATAGACAGAATCGTCATAAATGCCAGCCAGACTAACGCGATGATCAAGGCAATTCTCGTGTCATAGCTGAACATCAAGATCACGCCCACGGCAAACAGGAAAATCAAGACCATCCAGTCAGTTACTGGTGTCCCTGGCATCTTAAAGCCACTGCCTTCTGGGTGCAGTTTACGATAGCGCAGGTGAGCTGCAACAATCGTTCCCCAGATAAACAGGAAGCTGGTCGTCGCCACACTGGATACCAACGTAAATACTTCAGAAGGAATCAGGTAGTTCAACAGCGAAGACAGCCCCATCAAAAGTGCTGAAATAACGATCGCCGTAGCGGGAACCGAATTCTTGGAAATGCGGCTGATCTTACGAATTGAAGGCCGTCGTGATGTTGACGTCAATTCGGCCAACATGCGCCCAGTCGTATACAAAGCACTGTTGCAAGATGAAGCGGCCGCCGTTAACACTACAAAATTGATGATTGAGGCTGCTGAAGAAATGCCAATATCCTTAAAGACCATAACAAACGGACTTGCATTGGGGTTCAGGCGATTCCATGGATAGATGCTCATAATCACAAGCAAAGCGCCAATGTAGAATAATAGAATCCGAACCGGAATGTCGTTAATGGCCTTAGGAATGACCCTGCGGGGATTAGCCGTTTCGGCAGCCGTCATCCCAACCATTTCAATCCCGGCAAACGAGAAGATGACCATTTGAAAAGACTTCAAAAAGCCGTCCAGACCAGTCGCGAAAAATCCGCCATGCGATACCAGGTTGCTTGGCGAGGTAACAATGCCGTTGGGGCTTTTGAAGCGCACCAGCATCATCCCGACCCCGATTACGATCAGCAGCAGGATCGCGAAAATCTTAATCAGTGCAAACCAAGATTCAACCTCACCAAACGCACCAACCGTAATCAAGTTGACACACAAGAGTACGGCCAGCGTAATCAGCCCCGGCACCCATTGTGGACAATTTGGCAGCCATAATTGAACGTACATACCGATCGCGGTAACTTCCGCCATTGCGATTGCGACCCAACACAGCCAGTACGTCCAGCCGGTGATAAATGAGACCCGTGATCCCAGATAATCTCGAATCGCATCAACAAAAGAATTGTAATGCAGGTCGGCCAGCAAGAGCTCGCCCAACGCCCGCATCAACAAGAAGCACATGATCCCCGTAATCAGATATGCCAGCAGAATGGAAGGACCAGCAGCGTGAATGGATTTCCCAGAACCCAAGAACAGTCCCGTACCGATCGCACCACCAAGAGCAATCAGCTGTACGTGACGATCCTTTAAGCCCCGTGACAGCGTTTGCTGATCCGGTTGCTTTTCCGCCATATTTAATTTCCTCCTTCTCTTAACCTGCCCAGCATTTTTTGCTAGACTGGAGGGTAAAACCTAGAATCTTTATTGTACCACGTTTTTAAATTTTAGTTAGAGTTATTGGGGAGATTTTTAATTTTGCGTTCTTGGATTCCATTTATAATACTATTAATCATCTGGGGCACCATGCTTAATCAGACCTTGCGTCTACCGCTCCATGGCTGGCAATGGTTTACGATGTTGAGTGCCTTAATCTATACTTTGGCAATCGCCTATCTCTGTTTTACGCCAACCCAGTATAACTGGGGCGGTCCGCATAAGATTTTTTATCACGTCTTAGGTGTTCCCTGCAACATCATTCCGTTTCAAGCCTTGTCGCCTGATTTTTTCTTAAATATCGTCATGACGGTTCCAGCGGGCATCTATTGGTATCTGCTGAGTGATCGGCATGATTGCAAATTTGTACTGCTGTTTGGCATCCTGCTGGGAATCTCAATTGAAACCACGCAATTTTTATGCGATCTTCTTTTTCATGTTGAACGCTTTGTCGATATTGATGACGTCATTACTAATACCGCGGGCGTTTTGGTTGGCTTTTATACTATGGTCATTTTAAAAACGACGGTTCTGGCTGGCTGGATTTCGCAGCTGACGATAAAATTTGTTAAACTGTAATTGAGGTGAATAATATGATCAGCAATGAACAACGTGCACATGATATTGCCATTGCACTTTTGCAGGCAAACGGCAAGGACCGCAAGCCAATTGAGGCCTATCATGAATACATCAACACTTTATTGCCAATCTTAAAGGAAATCGATAAGGACTTTCCCAACGGCATTAAAGAACACATCTAAAGCAGACCCGATTTTCAAAAAAGCAGCCGCGAGCATAGACTCGTGACTGCTTTTTAATTTATTTAAAATCCTTTAGTCTACGCACAAACGTTTGACTGCTTCGGCAAAGATGTCCATGGCCTTGAACATATCCTTGAGCGGCCACTGCTCATTGGCTTGATGCATAAAGTCAGGCGTGGTCGGCAGCATGGCGCCAAAGGCCACGCAGTTATGCATCGTCCGCGCAAACGTTGCCCCGCCGCTGACTTGCGGCTGAGACTTAGTGTCGCCGGTTTGATCTTGATAAACCGCCATCAGTGTCTTAACCAGCTCAGTGTCTTTCGGAACATACAGCGGTGCCACATAGTCAAAATGCTCGTATTTCAAATCATATTTGGCAACGTTTTGACTTAATTTTTCCAGCAGCGCATCCCGATCAATCGCCACCGGAATTCGCAGATCAATCTGCATCCGCGTCTCTTTTGGCGTGATCTTCAGACTTGAGATGTTAAACGTCAAGTGTCCTGATGCCTCGTCTTTGACATCACCCAACAGATTGGTTCCCGTGGCATCTTCTTTAAAGCACTGACCAATAAAGTCCAATGGTCCAAAGCCTTTAAAAACGTCATCCAAGGCAATGGCTAACCTTAAGACCGCGTTCACGCCTTGAGGAGCCAGCATGGTATGAATAGCTCGTCCCTCAACGACTAATTTGCCATCTTCCTCATGATATTTAAACCCATGTTTTTCAAGTGCCACCTTGACCTCGCTTTGTTTTAGTCCGGCATATTCAGCACGATCCGGTACTGCATTAAACGCACTGCCGGTATCTACGACCAACTGCTCGCTGCCGGGGCCGACTAGATACGACTGCTGCAGCCCTTTTTCAGCATAAGTAACCGGAAATTCAGCGTCTGGCGAAAATCCCAAATCAATTGGCGCTTCTTTTTGGTTGTACTTGGCAATCCCGCGCCACAGCGTTTCTTCATCGGTACCAAAGATAAAGCGGATTTTTTTATTAAACTGCAAGCCGCGATTCTCCAGTGCCTTAACCGCAAACAAAGCCGCAATGACGGGACCTTTGTCATCTTGTACGCCGCGCCCATAGACCACATCGCCAAAAGTCTCGCCACAATACGGATCATGCTCCCAAGTGCTTAAATCGCCAGCCGGTACCGTATCAACATGGCCAATGATGCCAAACGTCTCATCACCCGTACCGGTTTCGGCATAGCCATAGTAGCCATCCGGATCCTCATAGGTCTGATAGCCCAGTTCGTCACAGATTTTCATCAATTCATCCAAGGCCACCCTGATCTTGGATCCGAATGGTGCGCCCGGTGCTGGAGCCTCATTATAAGAGGGCTTGGCTACCAGCCGCTTTAAGGCCTTTAAAGCTGCCTTGCGCTCTTGTTCTTGAACCAATTCTGCTCCCATATTAATTCCCCCTGATATGATCAAAAAATCTAAAGTACCGCGGCAACGCCTAAGAAGACGCAGGTAACCAGGAACAGGATCACCATGAACTTGGCCATCCACTTCCACCAGACGCTGATGTTGACGTGCGCGATTGCCAATGCCCCCATCACGATGCCAGAAGTTGGCGTAATCAGGTTAATCCAGCCAGAAGCTGCTTGGTAAGCCGTAATAACCAGACTGCTGGAAACATGACAGAAGTGTCCCAGTGGCCCCATAATGCCCATCGTAGCGGCAGCCAAACCGGAAGTTGATGGAATCAGGAATGACATTGGAATGTAGAAAATGTAGGTCAAAATGATGAAGGCACTGCGCGACAGGCCGCCCAGTCCAACTTCGCCCCAGTGCAAAACAGTTGCCGTGATCATACCATTGTTCATGATAACCTGAATGCCACGTGCAACAGCCACGATAATCGCAACACTGAGCAGGTCGTCCATTCCCTTTAAGAAGGCGTCGATAAATTCGCTTTCTTTCATATGTGCGACAAACATGATGACTACTGACATGAAGATAAACAGCAGCGTAATTTCGTTAAAGTACCAAGTCCCTAAGGCTGGGATGTCTTTACCGATCAAAACGCCCAGGAACGGAATGCCATGCAGCCAGTTGGTAAACGTATCAAAGGCCGTCCAATGCTTGTTCAGATCAGTCCATGGCACCAGCCCCATGATCATAATTACAAACGTGATCCCAAACAGCCACAGCACGCGTTTTTGCACCTTGGTTAATGGCTGCGTGTCCTGCGTCTTTTCGGAAATGTCAAACCGTTTTTCATCTTCAGTCCGCTGCGCGTAGACTAATGATTTGGTTGGATCTTTTTTTACCTGGTCAGCATAGTGCATCGTGTACCAGATACCAAGTGCCGTGACGATTACCAGCAGGATCAGCCGTGGAATCAAGCCTTCACCTGGCGAGATCTTTAATGTAGCAGATGCAACCCCAGTGGCAAATGGGTTGACCGTTGATGCTAGACAGCCCAGCTGCGTGCCGACTAAAGCCACGGCCACCGCAACGATCGAGTCAAAGCCGCAACCGATCATCACTGGAATCAGCAAGGGGTAAAAGGCCAGCGTCTCTTCACCCATGCCATAGGTTGTACCCCCCAAAGCAAATATAATCATCAAAATTGGAATCAATGTCCGTTCGCGGCCCTCATAACGATGAACGACAGCCGAAATCCCATTGTTTAAAGCTCCAGTTTTGTTAACAACGCCTAAGAACCCACCGATTACCAAGATGAACAGTGCGATCTGAATCGCCCCTTCCGTCTTGCTGTCACCAATCATCCCGATGACCATTGCCATGAAGACATCCCAGATGCCTTGTGGGTGTGGCGAAACGGTATGGTAGGTATGAGCAATAATGTTGCCAGCTGAATCGGTAGCGTACTTACCGGCTGGAATAAACCAGGTTAAGACTGCCAAGACGACGATAATGAAAAATAAAATCGTAAACGCGGATGGCATCTTAAACCGGTTTTTTTGGTTGGCTTTGCGTTTTCCAAAACGTCCCCTCCTTTAGCTATAAAGATAATAAAGTGATTATAGAATTGTTAAATTATACAAATTAATTATAGCAAATTCGTGAAAGCATTTACATAGACAAAACAAAAAATGAGTAGCAATTTAAAACTGCTACTCATTTAAAGATTACTTGTCAATTAAATTATTCGATTTCGATATGCGTGCCCGTACCGGCTTCTGGTGCCAGCTTAGGCAGCGTCAGAACCAGAACCCCATCGCTATAGTGAGCAGATGCCTTCTTCAGGTCAACTTCCGGCAGACGGAATGAACGGCTCATTTGACCATGGTTGCGTTCGCTGTGCAGAATGTTGCCATCCTTATCAGAAAGGTCGTCAAACGTGTCACGGCGACCCGTGATCGTCAGGATGTTGTTCTCATAATTGATGTGAATGTCCTTCTTGTCAAAGCCGGGCATGTCGACTTTAACGACGTAGTTCTTCTCGGTTTCCGCAATGTCAGTCTTCATATGATCTGCCTTAGCATTAAAGCCAGAGAAGAAATTGTCGTTCAGCAGGTTGCGCATGCCAGCGCTCATTACGTCGTCAAACATGTTGTTATGACGTTGAATTTCATTAGCCATATCCAAAACTTCCTTTCCTATAATAACTCATATCATTTGTACACTTTCATCTTAGTTTGTATATTAAAAAATACAACCCTTCACTTTGCTAAATTCACTGCTCCTCAGCAAAATCAGTTTGACCTTTGCTGACCTTTTCATTCAAGCTCCTACTCTAGTAAGAGCTTTCATCGTTGGGACGATTGGCTTTAAACGTCCTAGCTAATAAAATATTTTTGTATCATATGATTTTTCTTTCATTCGATAAATCGGTATCATTCAAGATCAATCCACTAGATTCACTCAGAAAATCAATTTTCATCAAGCCAATTTGTTAAGCAGCACGCCATCATCCCCAACGATAAAAATCCGTCAAACCATTTTTGGCTTGGCGGATTTTATTTATGCGGTAGTGGTCGCCGATTCAACTGCATTCAGCGCCTTTTTGATCTCATCGACACCAGTCAGCAGCTCGTCTTGACTGGCAATCAATGGCGGCAACAAACGCAAGGTATTGTCACGAGCCGAAAGCGCCAGGACGCGCTGAGCATGCAACTGATCCAGCACCTGACCGACTGGTACCGACTGATCCAAGTGAATGCCAATCATCAGCCCCAATCCACTGATTGATTTAACCATGTCCAGATCTAACAGCTCATTTTCCATTGTCTGATGCATCACGGCAGCTTTTTGCCCAACTGCATTCAAGAAATCATTATCCAGCATTTTTAATACCTGCTGAGCGGCCGCCATTGCTAATGGATTACCGGCAAACGTTGAACCATGACTGCCAGGGCCAAAATATTGTCCAAGTTCTTTTTTGCCAACCATGGCCCCAACCGGAATTCCATTGGCCAGCCCTTTAGCAACTGTATAGATATCCGGATGCAGGCCAAACTGCTCAAAGGCAAACAATGAACCAGTCCGTCCCATCCCGGTCTGCACCTCGTCAATCAACAGCAAAGCTCCGACTTCATGGCATTTTTCTTCAACAGCCTTGAGCCACTTGGCATCCCCCGCAATCACGCCGCCTTCGCCCTGAACAACTTCTAAGATCACCCCAGCCAGATCCGGTTTGATCTCATCTAAAGCCGCATAATCGTTATATTTAGCAAAGCGTGCACCCGGCACCAGTGGCAAGAAGCCTTCTTTAATACCTTGATTGCCCGTAACCGTTAATGATCCCGCGGAACGGCCGTGAAATGAGTGGTCAAACGCCAGAAAATCCAGTCGTCCCGTTGCCTTGCGCGCCAGCTTCAAAGCTGCTTCGTTAGCTTCAGTCCCTGAATTGGCAAAGCTTACCAGCATGTCGGATTCAACGCCTAATTTGGCCGCAACGCTTTCTTGCAACGAGCTCTCATACAGATTGGACGTGTGCCAAACCTGATGCAATTGCTGTTCGACGGCATCGTTGAGTTCCTTGACGTTGTAGCCCAAGCCACAGACGCCGATGCCGCTGGTTAAGTCGAGATATTCATTACCCTGTTCATCAAATAGATGGGCGCCGGTTCCTTTTACGATTTCAAATGGGAACCGGGTATAAGTTGGAAATAGATGATTCATATCGTTACTCCTTGGTAATAATCGTGCCGGGATTTTTTAGACAATTGGTGATAGCAACCTGCTCAACACCCGCGGCACAGGCAGCAAAGGCAGCCTTGATTTTTGGCTGCATCCCGCTTTTGATGATTTTTTCAGCAATTAATTTTTGTGAGATCGGCTTAGTGAGGTGCGCAATCAATTGATGATGGTTCAAGACGCCAGCCACGTCAGTCATCAAATAAAGTTTTTTGGCCCCCAGCAGACTGGCAGTGTCGGCTGCCGCTTGATCGGCATTGACATTGAGCCAGTTACCGTTTTTAGTAACGGCCAATGGTGCCAAAACCCCGATGTAGCTGTCTAAAAGCTTCAGCAAGGCTGACTGATTGACGCTAACGACTTTTCCCACTTGACCATAGACGCTTTGATCCAGATACTTGCCCACCAGCATCTGATTGTCCGCAGCATTTAGCCCAACGACTGGCAAGTGGTGTGCACTGAGTTTTTGTAAAAGCAATGGCTGAGCCTGTCCCAGCAAAACCAGCTTGGTCAACGCCAAGGTCTGCATATCGGTTATCCGCACGCCATCTTTTTTAACGACTGGGACCTGCAGCTGCTGGCAAAGCTTAGTGATCAATGGCCCGCCGCCATGCAGCAGCAGAATCTTTTTCCCTTGGGCATGCCGGATGGCCAGCTGCTCAAAAAAATCCTCAGTCAACTCACTGATGGCCTGGCCGCCGATCTTAATAATGATCAGATCTTTCATTTAAGCCCCCTAGCTCCGGTACGAGGCATTGATCTGTACATATTTGTAAGTCAGATCACATCCCCATGCCTGTCCCTTACCAAAGCCGTGGTGCAGATCAACATCGATTTTGATCTGATCTTTAGCCAGTTTTTGCCGCAGCAGCCATTCGTCATATTCAACACCATGGCTGCTCAAGACAATATTGATGCCATTGAGCTTAATATCCACGCGATTGACGTCCAAGTCGGCATCTGTAGCCCCGATCGCTCCCATGATCCGGCCCCAGTTGGCATCTTGACCAAACAGAGCTGCCTTGACCAGATTAGATCCTACGATTGCCTTGGCGACGTGCTGAGCATCCAAATCATTGGCCGCACCCTTGACGTTGGCTTCGACCAGCTTGGTTGCCCCTTCGCCATCACGGGCAATTTCTTTGGCCAGGGCACTCAAAACTTGATGATAGGCCTGGGCAAAGACTGAATAGTCGGGGTGATTTGGCGTTAAAGCTTCTTCATCTTTCATTGCCAGCCCATTAGCCATCGTAACGACCATATCGTTGGTAGAGTTGTCACCATCAACCGTAATTTGATTAAAAGTCGTGTCGACTTCTTCGCTAAGCAGATCTTGCAGGCAGGCCCCGCTGATCTTGGCATCCGTCATTACAAAGCCCAGCATGGTTGCCATCTTAGGGTGAATCATTCCCGAGCCTTTGCAAAATCCGGCCATTGTACATTGGTGGCCCGCAATCTCAAACGTAACGGCAATCGTTTTGGTATGCGTATCGGTAGTCAAAACGGCTTCGGTGACTTTAGCTGATTTGGTTTGCTTCAGCTTGGCAATTCCAGCCTTGATCTTATCCATTGGCAGCATTTCACCGATCACGCCGGTTGAAGCCACCCCGATCAGATTTTGACTGACCCCCAGTTTTTTAGCCATCAGTGCCTGTTCCTTCAAAGCATCCAGCTTACCTTGGGGACCTGTACAAGAATTAGCAATTGCACTGTTGACGATGATTCCCTGCAGCTGATGATCATGATTGATCGTTTCTTTCGTCAAGGCAGTTGGGGCCGCGCAGAATTGGTTGGTCGTATAAACCCCCGCGGCACTGGCCGGAACCTTGGAAAACAGCCAGCCCAGATCCGGTTTTTCGGCTTTAAGACCGGCATGCAGACCGTCACTGTAAAATCCCTTTGGCCAGGTAAAGGCAGTTTCGGTAATTGAGGCAATATTAGGTGTAGTTTGTGGTTCCATCATATTAAAGACATCCTTTCATTATGGCCAGCTGGGAATCATTGGCAGCCCCAGCGTCTCATCCAGTTCAAACATATGGTTCAGGTTTTGGACTGCTTGACCGGCAGCCCCTTTCATCAAATTATCGATTACGGAAACGACCAGGATCGTGTGACTGTTTGGATCCAGTGCCCAACCCAGGTCGCAGAAATTGGAATGGCTGACTTCTTTGATGCTTGGCCAGCCGTTTTTGATCAAACGAATGAATCGTCGCTTGCCGTAGCATTCTTCAAAGGCTTTATCCAGCTGAATTTCATCAACGCCTGGCAACGGTTTGGCATAAATCGAGGCCATGATGCCACGCGTAACGGGAATTAAAGTCGTTGTAAACTGCAATGCCTTGACGTTTTGATCCCAGACCTGCAGCTGCTGGATAATCTCCGGAATGTGCTGGTGCTGATTAACCTTGTATGGCTGCGAGTTTTCATTAATCCAGGCAAAATGCGAGCTAGTCGTCAATTTCTTGCCGGCACCGGAAAGCCCTGACTTGGCATCAACGATAATCGAATCCGGCTCAATCAAATGACTCTTGATAAGCGGCGCCAGTCCCAAAAGCGTAGCCGTCGCATAGCAACCGGGATTGGCAACGTAGCCTTTTTGAACGGCATTAAAATCAGCCAGTCCATATTGTGCTTGAGCCAGCTCAGCAGCCGGTGCCGCATCCTTGTGGTACCACTTTTCATAGGCAGCGGGATCTTTTAAGCGCATGTCACCGGAAAGATCAATTACCGGAAAGCCCGCTTCCAAGTAAGGCTTGGCCAGCTTAGAAGTGACTCCGGCGGGCGTGGCAAAAAACACAACGTCATTTTCAGCCATGATTTTTCGGACATCATAAGGCTCAATCAAGATTCGTCGGTCACAGAAGGCCTCTACTTCATCATTCAAAAAGCGCGGCTTGGCAACATCTTTTTGATGACCGTACAAGTGAATGTTTTCAACAGCTGGGTGCTGGTTGAGCAGTTGGTACAAAACCGTGCCGCTATAGCCAGTCACTCCGATGATGGCTGCGTTCATAATCTGTGACCTCCTTGGTTGTTATTGCATAAATAATTAATAAAATCGTTGGTAGTAATATAACGCAGGAATTAAAATTCGACAACCTTTTCTTGATTATTTTCTAATATTCTTTGAATAATAATTATGTTTAGGCGGTTTAAGCGCTTTTATAACGGATGTATTTTTAATAAATAAACAACAGGTTTCATAAGAGCAAAAACTGTTCTCCGTCGTTATATGTATAATATTCTGAAAATATACCATTGTATGCAAAAACAAAACGGGTTTGAGCACATTGATCAAACCCGTTTTTTCTTAATTAGCTACTGGATCATTTTCCGCCTTACTGACTGTCTGCCAACTATTGCCACTTAGCAATCGCTTCACCAACACCATTATGATTGTTATCGGTCGTTATTTGATCAGCAAGCGCCTGCAGCTCAGGAACGGCATTGCCCATTGCAATCCCCATACCAGCCGTTTTGAGCATCCCCAAATCATTTTTTTCATCGCCAATAGCCATGACCTCAGCTGGTTTAATTCCTAATCGCTTGGCCAGCTGCTGCAATGCGTATTCCTTACTGGCCAAAGGGTGCGTAAACTCTAGATGATCGATCTGACTGCGCAGTACCGTAAAGCGCTGCTTGAATTCCGTTGGCATGACTTTTTCCAATTGATCTAGCTTAGCCGGCTCATCTAAAACCATCCCCTTGACCGGTACCAGATCAGACAGCGTCTCCATTTTTGCTGCTGATTGCTGCTGCAGCTCGATGCTGACTGTAGCAGCCTCTTTTAAGATAATCTCATTGACGTCTTCTGGCTCGACATACATGCAGTCCGGCGTCAACAGACTGAAGGCCGCCTTATTTTGATGGGCAAGCTCAAGCAGGTCCAAATAATCGTTAAACTGCAGCTGGTGGCTTAAAAGCGTTACTTGATTCGTGGTCTGAATCAGTGAGCCATTATAGCTGATCACGTACTGGTCTGCCTGCTGCCATAATCCCAGCTGTTTGAGATAATCGGTCACGCCACAAAGCGGCCGACCAGTGCACAGCACGACTTTTTTGCCGGCTGCGGTTGCCTGCTTGACCGCTTGAATCGTTGCTGGCAGAATCTGTCCTTGATCATTAAGCAGCGTGCCATCAATATCAACTGCAATCAGTTTAATCATTACCAAATCCCCCTAAACATCGTAGTCGCGACCGCTCTTTACTGTTGAGCGCATGAGACATTTTTTGGCATTTACGATCAACTTGCTTAGATCCGCTAATCATCATCTGATCTAAACAATTGCGACCATATACCATGCTTTTTAGGCCGCTGTTCTTTTTGAGCCAACTGTTCCATAGCTTTGAGCATCATCTCATCATGCTTTTGCTGGCGCTCCGCCTGTTCAGCAGACTGCTGGGCCTGTGCTTTTAACAGTTGCGTTAATTGATCCTGCTGGTTTTCTTTTTGATGCAGTTGCTCATAGTAGCGACGAATCAACGGCTCGTCGACAAAATGGTTAAAGCGGTCGATGTCTAAAACCATGACGTTGTCGTATTAATCAAGTGCTACGCCTGCTTCGCATGGGAACATATTATAGTAGTTATCCAGGGTCTGGTTGATGTTTTCGTAGGTGCTGCCTTTAAGATTATTGAAGATGGCCTTTGAAACGCTGAATCGCTAGTTATCCCCCTCAGTAAACGCGACGTGTTCAAAGATAAAATACTTACTGTGAAATAAATGATCCTTGGTAAAATGCAGCTGCAGCGTTTCATCCGTGATTCGTCGCAGAAGTTTCTCACTGGCATTCTTGAGTTCTTTTGTGCGCCGCGAAAGATCAAAAAACTGATTCAGATTCTGGCCCGTCTTTTGATCCTGATCAGCTTAATCTGCTTAAAGCGCGGTAACAGCTCTTATTCAATAATCTTAACAAACCGACAAACAATACGCCGTTTAAGGTATCACAAGCCGTTGTCAGATCAAAGAATTCCGGCTGTTTCAGCATGGTTTGTTTTTTCAAGTCATAATATAGTTAGCATTTTTTCCTCTTTACAGATTGTTTTCTTTGATTGTATCAGGTCAGCACTTTGGATTGGCGGTTTTCCACTTTTTATCATGGCTGAACCATCTTTTACCCGATCCAACGTACGAAAAAAGCGACGCGCAAAATGCGGCCGCTTCTTTCGGTAAGGAAATATGTTTATTAATTAAAATCGTTTTTTGGGAAATCAAATGATCAGGGATGATTAGGCAAATGCCGCTGGATTTTAGTACCAGCCGTGGCTTTGCCAGAATTGTTGAGCAGCCGTCCAAGAACCGTAGCGGCTGGCAACGTAATTATCAGCCACGCGTTCCTGGTTGGCGGCAGAGTAGTCACCATTCAAGTAAGATGAGCTCAGTTGGTACTTACCGTAGTATTGACCATTTTGAGCCGTGTAGCTGCCACCGGATTCACGAGCAGCAATCCAGGCCTTGGCTGCGGCATCGCTACCAGCAACAGCGGAAGTGTACGTTGATTGCGTGCTTGCTGGTGCCTGGCTGGCAGCTGATTGCGCAACAGCAGTCGTTTGAGCAGCTGGCTGAGTTTGAACTTGGGCGACCGTAGTCTGTTGACCATTTTGATCACTGACTACAACTTCACCATCGTCTTTGATCGTCAGCTGTTGACCAACGTAGATTAGATTCTTGTCGGCGATGTTGTTATTTTGGGCAAGTTGGTCAACAAAGTCCAGGTTGTGACCCAACTTGTATGAAATGCTGGAAAGCGTGTCGCCGGCTTGTACCGTGTAGGTCGTGTCGGCGTTGGCCGTAGTTGCTGCTCCTACCGTTCCCAATGCAACGGCACCAGCAACGGCTGCGGTAATCTTCATAGCTTTCTTGTTAAACTTCATAATTAGTCAAATCCATCCTTTTTCGTTTGTTTTTGTCTTGCTTGTTTATCAACGGTGACTACTATACAGGTTCAACGTTACACGTGGGTTAATCAAAAATATCAAAATAAGCCTTTTTCGTAATGTTTCGTAATGTAAGCCGGTTTCAAAGATTCTAAACAATGTGTGGTAAAAACGTCCTGATTGGCGACTGGCCTTGTTTTCACAAATGTTTCATTAAAAAAGTTAGGGATGCCGTAATTTGTAATAAAAAAGTTGTATTTTTGAAGATTTCAGCCCCAAAATTACGGTTTTTTCTTGAATTTTTGCTGGCAGCTTGAGTTATACTTCTGTTTTTTCAAAATTTCCGTTGACATAATTAATCTAACATTATATAATTATGAAAAATTAATTAATGACATCGAAGAGATGAGTAATTAAGGGGATGCCTTTAGAGAGACGGTGGTTGGTGAAAACTGTTGGCAAATGCTTAATGAAGATGGTCTCTGAGTCTTAGAAACTGTGAGCTTATGGTAAACAGTTTCCGGTCAACGGTCGACATTCCGTTCTGGTCTCTCCTATTTGGAGGCACCAGTTGAGGATAAGGGAGTAATCCTTTATCGAATTTAGGGTGGTAACGCGTATAATACGCCCCTAGCAGTGACTAAGTGCATTGCTGGGGGCGTTTTTGTTTATTAAGAAAAGATGAATTCAAATGGTAGCACAAAACTTATCCAAATATACGATTGCCGTTTTAGGAGCTGGAGCGGTTGGCCGTTCTGTCGCCGCCGACTGTAAGCTGGCTGGCAACCACGTCCGATTGTTTGATCTGCCAGAATTTGCCAAAGCGTCGTTAAAGGATATCGACAAAACTGGCATTGAGATTCAAGGATTTGAATATAACCGCTATAACTTTAAACGCAGCAGTATTGCCAAGTTCGATCTCGTTTCTGATGATTTAAAAGAAGTCGTTGCCGGCGCACAGATTATTTTGGTCGCCGTTCCTTCAGTTGGCCACAACGCTTTCTTTGAACAGCTGGTGCCACTCTTGGAAGATGGCCAAATCATCCATATCATCCCTGACAACTTTGGCAGTCTGCGTTTACGCAAACAGTTGCGAGAAAAGCGTCCCGAACTCAACGTGATCATTGGCGGCTGGTCAAGTGCGCCGTATGGCACGCGGATTGTTAAAGAAGCCGGCATTGACACTAAACGGGTATTCTTCCGCTACCGAGCAATCTCTTTGCGGGGAGCAGCTCTGCCTTCGACTGATCAAGAAAAATTCCTGGAAAGTACGCAGCACATCGGCTGTTTTGATTCGATTACATTTGGAGATGGTCCGGTTGGCGGCAAGACGGTGCTCGATATTGGCTTTAGCAACGTTAATCCGACCCTGCACTGCCCTGGCACGATCCTGGGCGCTGCCGTAATGGAAAACTATGGACGCGTTTTTGGTGGTAATGATAAGAGCGACTTTTCCATTTACTCTCATGTTTATACGGAATCCGTCTCTGAAGTTCAATATGCCTTTTACCAAGAAGAAATTCAACTGGCCAAAACAATTGGCGTCGGCATTGCCCATTATCCAAAGAAGACCTTCTTCTCACGCTCAAATATTTTAGGACCTGAATATATGGGTAATGGGGCCGAGGCACCGTTTGACGATCAGTTTCCAATGGCTTTTGGTACCGGCCCATTCAGTATTCATGATCGCTACGTTACTGAAGACATTCCTGTCGGTTGCCACGTTTACCATGAATTGGGCAAGAAATTCGGTGTTGCAACACCAGTAATCGACAGCATCATCACATTAGGATCAGCAATGGTTGGCACCGATTTTTACCAAACTGGCGTCACCCTGGATGAGTCAGGCATCGCTCATCTTAATAAAGAAGAATTATTAGACTACTTGGTAAATGGCAACTTTAAGGAGCAGAACCATGGCTGATCCATACGGCTACATTAACTTTAACAATCAAAATCAATCCGTCTCGCCCAGCGTCAGTCCCATTGCTGGCAACGCAATCGGTATTATTGCGGTTAATCTCAATTATCCCAAGCTTCCCGGTAATGTCGCCAATGCCACGACTTTCAACTTTCCCGTTGACTGTGAAGTAATCGATCTTGAAATCGAACAGCTCTTTGAAAACGATCCAGCAACCGTCAAGGTAATCGTTAATGCGGCTAAAAATCTCGAAGCAAGAGGCGTTAAGGCAATCGTCGGCGCGTGTGGCTACTTTGCCAACTTTCAGCGTCAGGTTCAAGCCAGCGTGCACGTTCCGGTTATTCTTTCCAGTCTTGCGCAATTGCCATTAATCTCACTCAGCCTGCGAGCCAATCAAAAAATCGCCGTACTGGTCGCTGATATTAATGGTGCTGATCAAAAGCTGTTGAATAACGTCAACGCTGATGACCGTAATGTGATTTTTGTTGACATTGGCAGCTTACCCGAATTTCACGCTATTCGCTATGGACAAACCGTTCTTGATAATGGCGCGCTGACTAAAGCCTTAATGCAAAAAGCTCAAGCGGTAGTTGCCAATCATCCCGAAGTCGGGGCCATCTTATTGGAATGCAGTGATTTGCCACCATATGCCGCGGCCATTCAAGCAGCGGCCAAGCGACCGGTATTTGATTTCATTACGCTTATGAATTGGCTGCATCAGTCAGTTTGCCAAAAGCCATATTCTGGATTCTTCTAAGTATAAAAGAAAAGAGACATCTTGTTTGGACAACAGGATGTCTCTTTTTCATTTAACAAGATTTTAATTATTTCTAGCTGGAAATTCCATGACTTTAATCGATGGTGGTTGACGAATCAGCAGATCAGAACGAACATCCCCCACTGCCAGTTGCTGTGAATTCAGTCGGCGACCATCTTTTCACCGCTAAGCAACTAATTTTGTGAAAAAATCGGGCTTGATCTAGGTGCGGGTTCTAAGACTACCTACTATTCGCTGTTTTTAGCTAATAATAGATAACTGCATATTCGATCGCACCAAACTTTTGATTTTTACCTACTTATACATTGATTTTTGCGAAAAGTAGGTAATCCGTTTTTCTTTGGGCATTTTATGCAAATTCTTCTGCATAAAAGTTTCATCTGGGGTATTTATCATCACTAATAAGCTGACAATCCATTATCACAATCGATCGCATGACAATATCATAATCTCAGATCTGAGTTTTTTCGTGAGATACCGATAAACCCCGCCAGCATCTTAATAATTTCCAAACCGTAGTAAATCAATCTGCCCACCTATTTGCCACTCAAATGAGCCAACAAATCGCGCTCCTGTTGACGAACCGTGGCCCGCTGCGCACGACGATCCTGATAGCCTGCCAACAGATATTTGGTTTCATCGTTATCAGCAATCAATTCATCGTAGGCCAACCCCGACTCTGCTCTTGGCACTACATAGGTCAAAAAGCAGGTAAAGCCAACAAAACGTTCGCCAGTCATCAAGTGCTCGCCCAAAACCTTTACGAATACCTCAACTGACCGATGCCCCAGTCCAGTAACCACTGCCCTAACAATCATGGCATCCTGCAAGTGAAACGGCTTGACGAACTGAACGTAATCCATGGCTGCCGTGACTAAAGTGGCTCTGGCAACCCGCATTGCCGCGACTGAAGCCTCCGCATCCACTGCTTCCAGCAGGCGACCACCAAACAGCGTCCCATGCTCATTCAAGTCGCCATTCAAAATCCGGTGCGTTGTTTCAATTCGTGTTTGTTGACAGCTGATTACAGTCATCACAAATCCCTCTTCTCAATTATTATCTGCGTTTTATTCTATCACTACTAGAAATCGCCCGCACATCTGCTTTAGCTTTCTTATAACATGACGAACCATTCACGCGTTCCGTCTATCTAACTTATACTGACCTGTCTAAACTAAACTGCCGATTTAAAGCAGCACCCGCTCCGCATCAAATTGATTCCGCATCTTTTGGCATCCCAGACTAGCCGATTACTGCTAGTTGCGCCAATTTATCAATTTGTCCCAGCTTACGCGCTGATTCAAAAAATGGCAATGCAAAAAAAGCAATGGTCAAAAATTGCCATTGCTTTTCATTTTATTAAATTAAGCTGATTTTTAGTACCAGCCATGAGTCTGCCAGAATTGTTGTGCGTTTGTCCAAGAACCGTAACGATTCTTAACGTAATTATCAGCAACCTGTTCTTGGTTGGCGGCTGAGTAGTCACCATTCAAGTAAGAAGAACTCAATTGGTACTTACCATAGTATTGACCGTTTTGGGCCGTGTAGCTGCCGCCAGATTCCTTGTTGGCAATCCAAGCCTTAGCACTCGCTTCATCGCCACTGACCGTAGAAGTGTAGGTCGTGGTAGTGCTGTAGTTGTTATTGTTGTAGTTGTTATAAGTAGTTGCTTGAACTTGAGCACTTTGCTGTTGAGCGGCTTGTGTTTGAGCTGCGGCCGCTTGAGAAGCACCAGCGTCACTAGCAGCCTGAACAGCAGCGGCATCACTGGTAGCTTGGTCAGCACTGGAGTCAACTGCCGTAGAGTCAGCAGCACCTGCAGATTGAGAAGTCGTGTCTTCTGCCGTGGCCGTATTTTCAGCCGTAGCACTTGGCAGCGTAGCAGCTTGTTCAGAAGTTGCTGAGGATACTTCGCCATCGTCAGAGATAACCAGTTTTTGACCTACATAGATCAGGTTCTTGTTGGCAATGTTGTTCTTAGATGCCAGTTGGTCAACAAAGTCCAGATTGTGACCCAGCTTAGTGGAAATTCCAGACAGCGTGTCGCCGGACTGAACCGTGTAAACCGTGTCGGCATTGGCAGTAATTGCCGTACCTACCGTACCCAAAGCTACGGCACCAGCAACAGCAGCAGAGATTTTAACAGCTTTCTTTGAAATTTTCATAAAATAGATTCATCCTTTTTTATCTGTAGTTCAGGTTTTTTGCTCTTTATCTTTATCAACGATGAATACTATAACCCCTCAGCTTTACCGTGCAATTACCGGAATATCTCAAAAATCGTGAATTCTGTAAAAGCGTGTAATGTAATCCGCTTTCATTTAGCGTTTTAGGTTGGCCTAAACTTGTTATAAATCGTATTATAATAGTCTTGTATCGCTTTGTTTTCATCGCGACCGAAAAATAGCTGATTTTGTAATATTTTAGAGTAAAAAAATTTTTATTTTTCCCTAAATTTCAAGAATAAGTTAGCCACTGGACTCAAATAAATAATACTGACCAATTGATTATTGGTTGATGGAGCTG
>NZ_CANCWQ010000014.1:0-46530 GCF_947381555.1 Limosilactobacillus pulli | reverse complement strand
TGCAAGCACAGATCGAGGCACTTGTCATGACGAATAATCTAGCAAAATTTGGAATGTTACAAACTAGCAATTGACGTGTTTTTTTATATATTCTGACGATGCAAAAGATTCCCAACTATGCAGTCCTAAGAGCACAAGGAATCCCAGCAGCCTATCTGATCGGGGCAACGATTGATCAGGCTGTGGTTTTGATGGTCAGCGGTACGCTTGGCGCCTTGCTGCTGATGATTGCTTCCAAGGCAGTTATGCCAAGCTCGGTACCAATGCTGATCAACTGGCCACTGACTGGGATCCTGAGTCTGGCATTGGTCGTTTTGGGCGTTGCCGGTTCATTGCTGCCGGTCCGCATGATCAGTCGAATTGACCCATTAGATGCAATGAGATAGAGGTGAGCAGGATGACGGCAATTGAATTAAAAAATATTAACAAAGACTATGGGACTGGCATCAGTAAGGTTCAGGTACTTTCAGACGTCAGCTTCAAAGCACACAGCGGCGAACTAAGCTTGATTTTAGGGCCCTCTGGATCAGGCAAGAGTACTTTTCTGACGATTGCTGGTGGTCTGCAGCGGCCAGGTATTGATTGATGGCCAAGATATCAGTCAATTTTCAGAAAAGCAGCGGGATGAGATTCGCTTAAATCAAATCGGTTTTGTGCTTCAGTCTTACAATCTGCTTTCCTATCTGAGTGTTGCGGATCAATTTGCCTTGGTTGATCGTGTTCATAGAGGAAACCTTAGTTCGGATCGGCTGGAAAAACTGTTGCAGGAACTGGGTATCGATCAGCTTGTCAATAAATATCCCGATGAGCTTTCGGGAGGACAGAATCAGCGGGTCGCTATTGCTCGGGCGCTGTATACCGATCCAGCAATTATCCTGGCTGATGAACCAACAGCTGCTTTAGACAGTAAGCGGGTTAAGGTCGTAGGGCGCTTGATGAAGGAAATGGCAAAGCGGTATGACAAGGCAGTGGTCGTTGTCACGCACGATTTGCGGTTAAAGGATTTTGCCGATCGCATCTATCAGATCATGGATGGCAAGATGACTGAGCAGCTGCTGAATGCTTAGATAACTGCTAATTTTATGCTAAAACGCATTATGCCGGTCAACAACTGGAGTAATGCGTTTTTGATTTTAATGCTGATAAGAATAATTGCCCGAATAGACTGGATCTTTTACAATTTGAGAGACAGCTTTTGAAGATAATAAAGTATAAGGAGTTTTTTATGGCATATTTGGAGCTTCATGATATCCATAAGTCATATTTCCTGGGAAAAGAAGAGTTTCCGGTTCTGAAAGGAATCGATCTTGAATTTGAACGGGGAGAATTTGTCTCAATCCTTGGGGAATCGGGGGGCGGCAAATCGACGCTGATGAACATTATTGGCGGCTTGGATCGTGAATTTGATGGTGAAGTCATTGTTGATGGTCAAAAATTGGATCATCGACAGGAAAAACAGATGGATAACTATCGGCGGGCGACGATTGGCTATATTTATCAAGCCTATAATTTGATCACGCATCTGACGGTTTTGGAAAACGTGCTAATTTCTTTAGATATGACGGATCTATCAGCAGAAGAACGAAAAAAACGCGCTGTGTCTTTATTGGAACAGGTTGGGTTAAAAGATCAGCTGCGTAAGTATCCACATCAGCTTTCCGGTGGGCAAAAACAGCGAGTTGCGATTGCCAGAGCCTTAGCCAGTGATCCACAAGTCATTATTGCTGATGAACCAACCGGGGCCTTGGATCGTCAAAATACGCAAGAAGTTCTGGAGCTGCTGGATGGCATCGCCAAAGATGGTAAGCTCGTCATTGCGGTAACTCACTCGCAAGACGTTGCCAATCATGGAACACGGATCGTGCATCTGGCAGATGGCAAAATCGATGGTGATCAGCGGCTGCGACCGGCCTATGTGCTGCCAAAAAGTCCTACGCATCTTAATTCGCGATCGCTGCCGGCATTAGCCAGTTTTAAAACGGCTTTTAAACATTTTAAATATAACTTTTGGCGCAATTCACTGATCATGCTGGGAACGGCAATCGGTTTGTTTGCAGTGCTGCTGTTCAGTGGCCTGGGCAATGGCGTTAATGGCTATATTGAAAATCAGATCAATTCGTTAGCCAATCCGCAGGTCATTACGGTTCTGCGCAATACCAGCGGTAAAAAAATGAATCAAGATCAGCTGCAATCTTCCATGCAGAATATGGCAGCCAATCCCCAGTCAATGTTTATAAAAGCCTCAGAGCTTAAACGGCTGCAAAAACTCACTGGCGTATCTGGCGTTCAGCCAGGCTACTCGATCGCTGCTTATAAGATCACTTATCAAAACAAGATTCAAAGTGGGACCAGTCTAAACAGCTGGAGCAAGGCCTACACTACCCATTCCATCAAAAAAGGCCACGTACCACATGCCAATCAGATCATTTTAAACAAGCAGCAGGCCATTCAATTAGCAGGAGCCAAGCATTATCAACGCTTGCTTAATCAAAACGTAACGATCACGTTTAACTGGGTTAATACTGCTGGTCAGCCGACGCAGTCAACGCGAACGGTTAAGGTAGTTGGCTTTACGTCTGGAGTTTCGGCGACTACAGCGATGAGCTATCAAACCATCAAGAGCATGCTTACCGAAAGTGGAGCATCTACGCAGCCAAACTATGTCGCGGTCAGCGTCAGGTCGTTGAATCAGGTTGACAAAGTAGCTGATAAAATCAATGATCTGCGTGATACCAAGACCAATAAGCGCATCTTGGGCGCAATTACGGTTGGTTCTATGCTCAAGACCGTCAATACCTATGTTCAGCTGGCTACGATCGTTTTAGCTGCAATTGCTGGCATCTCGTTGTTGGTATCGGCCTTGATGATCATTGTAACGATGTATATGTCGGTTTCGGAACGAACCAAGGAGATCGGCGTGCTGCGGGCGCTTGGTGAGCGCAAGGTAGACATCAGACGTCTGTTTACGGCTGAGTCGCTGTTCATCGGCTTTTTTGCGGCAATTCTGGCGCTGGTGCTGGCCTATGGTGCTGAACTGATCCTGAATCATGGGCTGTACCATTTGATCAAATACGATATCGTTCAAATTTCACTGGGCAACGTCTTGTTTGCCTTTGCAAGCGCCCTGCTGATTGCCTTTTTAGCCGCTTTGATGCCGGCCAGACGAGCTGCCAAATTAAATCCGATCAAGGCATTGGCTGCCGATTGATTGCATAATATGCAGGTGTGATTAAAAAAGCTCAATAAAAAACGATGAGCTGCTTTTAAGTGTTGGCAATTCATAGTATGATAAGAGCAATGAATTATTATGCATGCTGGAGGTAAACAATGGATCGAAAAGAAAGACGCCAACTGATTCAAGAACTGGTAACGCAGCAGCGGATCAATACGCAGCATGACCTGCTTGCAATGCTGGCTGAGCATGGCATTGATGCTACCCAGGCTACGATTTCGCGAGATATTCATGCGCTAAACATCGTCAAGGTTAGTGACCAGCATGGGCATACTTACTATTCGATTTTGCATACTCATGCGGATGAATATCAGCGCCTCTTCGATGGGATCAGCCATAACGTGGAAAAAGTCACCAACGTCCAATTCATCAATGTCATTCAAACGACATTGAACTCCAATTATGCAACCGTGCTGGCAGGCTTGTTCGACAATGCTCAGCTGCCTGAGGTTGTCGGTACGCTGGCCGGTAACGACACGCTTTTAACCATCAGTAAAAATAATGAGGATGCCCAGGCCATCAATCGCTTGATCAAAGAGCACATGACCGAAGACTAAAGCAAAAGCGCACCGGATTATTTTCGGTGCGCTTTTTTATGACGATTTAACGATCTTTTCAGCATGACTAACCACATCGGCAATCAAGGTCATAACCTTGGGATCTTGTAAATGATAGATGATGGTCTTGCCATGCCGAACCTGCTTGACCAGTCCATATTTGCGCAGCAGCTGCAGCTGATGGGAAACGGCTGATTGCTCCCAGTTCAGTGCTTTACTGATTTCAGAGACGCTCATTGAATGCTGAATCAGCAAATACAGCAGCTGCAGTCGTTTAGGATGTCCCAAAAGCTTAAATAAACGACTGATTTCATCCAGATCTTCGATTTCCATTGAACGGTAATTGATCACGACACCACTTACTTTCTCGGTAACGAATATTTAAACGTTATGCTTTCAATAATAGGTCGTTGCCATTTAAATTTCAAGCAGCGCGAAACGGTGTGTTAAGCGCTAAATAATTTTGATAAAACAGCCAGTCGGAGATGAATCCGACTGGCTGTTAAGTGTAAATGCGATGAATTACAGGCTCAGCTTCTGGCCAACGAAAATGACGTTTGGATCGCTGATGCCGTTTTGCTTGGCCAATGTCCGCCAGTTCAAGCCATTAGCCAAAGCGATGCCGTAAAGTGTGTCGCCGGACTTGACCGTGTAGCTGCCGCTGCTGGTTGAAGAAACAGTTTGAGAGCTGGCGGCGGTTACATTCGCGCTGACCTTGATTACCTGACCCACATAAATGTCATTTGGGTTACTGATGCTGTTGGCTGATGCCAGTGCCTGATAGGTGGTACCGTATTTGGCAGCGATGGCAGACAGCGTATCACCAGCCTTAACCGTGTAGGAAGAGGCAGTCGTTACAGTGTTGTTTGCAGAAGAACTGGTTGAACTGCTGGTCGAGGCATTTGAGCTGACTTTAAGTACTTGACCGACATAAATCAGGTTTGGATTGCTCAGTGAGTTCAGTGAAGCCAGCGTGCTGCTGGAAGTACTGTAGCGAGATGCAATGGCAGACAGCGTATCACCAGCTTTAACGGTATATGTACCAGCAGTCGTTGCAGCGGTTGATGACGATGTTGCCGATGACGAATTGGTTGTCTGGTTGTTTTTAAGCTTCAAGACTTGACCAACGTAGATCAGATTTGGATTGCTCAACTGATTAAGCAAAACAATCTGGTTAACCGTCGTATTATGTTGGCTGGCAATGGTAGACAGCGTGTCGCCTGATTTAACAGTGTAGCTGGCAGCTGATGCATCCGTATTCGTTGTAGCAGAACTGGACTGACTGGAAGAGCTGGAGTTTGAGCCGCTGTTTTGGTTAACCAACAGACGCTGTCCAACATAAATCAGGTTCGGGTTGGAAATACTGTTCAGTTGGGCTAGCTTGCTGGAAGTTGTGGAGAACTTCAAGGCAATTCCAGACAGCGTGTCGCCGCTTTGAACGGTATAGTAGCCGTTGGAGCTGTCGGCATTGCCGCTGTTAGAGTAGTTATAGTCATTCTTGTTGTTGATAACGGGCTGCTTGCCAGAAAAGGCAATGTTGTCAAGCTGAGTCAGATTGTACATTTCCACCAGCTTGATCAAAGATGAGGCATATGATGGATCGGTAGCATAGCCATCTGCCTGCAGCTTGCGTGCTACGCTGGTGTAGGACTGGTCGCCCAGCAGGTTGGCATAACGACTGTTGCTGTACAAGAAGTTGCCGTGATCCTTAACTGATTCGGAGTTGTTGGCATACTTGCGGAAGTTGTCGTATATGTAGTAGCTTTGACCATTGTAGACCTCACGTGTCTGCATCGTAACATATTGACCATTATAGCTGCCTTTGATCCCAAACAGGTTGTGGGCTGAAGTAGAAAGACCAGACTGCCCCCAGCCGCTTTCCAAAATTGCTTGGGCAACGGTAACGGAAGGCAAAACGCCATACTTGGTCCAACCATTGATCGCGCCTTGCGCAACGCTTTCGATAAAGTTTTGCGACTTGGCATTGCTGCTGAAGTAAAGCGAACTCAGGTCAACCTGATTGCTTTGAGTACTTGCACTGGCTGCAGCCAGTGTCGTCGTTGCAGCAGACTCGACTACTTGACTGGCAGTAGATTCGGCAGTGCTTGACTGGCTGGCAGCGGTACTTGAGCCGGCACTGTTAGCAGATACAGCAGCAGATTCGGCCTGAACTGCGGTGCTGGCAACAGCGCTGGCAGTCGATGCAGTGTTTGTTTCAGTGGTGTTTTGTGAGGCAGTACTTTGAACGTCTGCTTCATTAACCTGACTGGCAGCGGCACTGGCTTGACTAGCTTGCGAGCTGGCAGCTGTAGCGCTGCCGTCAGCTTCCTGGCTGGCATCAGAACCGTTGGCATTGCCAGAAACGGTAATCTGATGCGTGGTCTGGTTGGTCTTTTGATCGGCATGGGCAACCGAGGCGCCCGCCGTCAGCATGGTTAAAGCGGCGATGCTGGCAAAGACCCATTGCCGGCCGCTCTTGTACATCTTATAATGCTGATGTGTTTCGTCGATGATTGGATTTTTCATACGTGAGCATACTCCTTTAAAAACTAGCTGATCAGTGGTTAAGTCGGCTATATCGGCTATATATGTTAGAATTTATATTTTTTAATAATTCGTTAAGAATAGCAGCTAATTAAAAAGTAGCATTCACAACGGGTTACGTCAATTAATTTTTAAATGAAAACGACTAAAATCTACTATAAATTAATAGACTTTTATGCCTGAGAAATTTCTTCACTGATCGCAATATTAAACAAAGAATCACTTTTTGATTATTAAAAGTATGAAAATAAGATTTGAGTGCCGCGAAAGCGATTCAAATCTTTTTTGATAAACGATTGACAAAAGAAACTAAAACAAGTTAAAATAATTCTCGATGAAATTGATAAACGTTTATCAATCAGTTTGATGAAGCGTTAAATATATTTGTAGGGGAAAACAACATGGACAACAAAAAGTCAATTATGACGAAACTGGCTTTCTTGTCGGTTTCTTTCATGGTGACCAGTGCGTACGCGATTCAGGGATCGCTGCCACAGTTGAAGGCGGCTTTGCACATTACGCAAACGCAGTCTGAATACCTGGTTACGACACCATCTTTTGCCGTTATGATCTTTGTGGTACTTTCACCGCTGCTGCAATCGTGGTTCCACATTTCTGACAAGAAGATCATCATGCTGGGGGTCTTCATCGTTGGTCTGGCTGGGCTGGTGCCAATGTTTGTCAGCAACTATGGCATCGTCTTGGCATCGCGATTAGTCTTGGGGGCTGGTTATGGTCTCTACAACTCGCAGGCCATTTCGATGATCTCAGTTTGGTATGAGGGCAATGATCGAGCTCAAATGCTAGGCTGGCGGGCGGCTGCCGAACAGATCGGTCAAGCCACGACCCTGTTTATTGCCGGTCTGCTTTTGAGCTTGATTGGCTGGCGGCAGTCATTTCTGGTCTACGCACTGGCCTTCTTGGTACTGCTTTTCTTTGCCGCTCGCGTTCCGGACGACAGCAAGGTAGAAGCAGCTGAGGAGAAGGAAGAAAAACAAGAAGCAGAATTGAAAGAAGCCATTGAAGGCGAAGGTAAGGGCAAGATCAGTCCCGTCGTCTATCTGCTCATTTTGTTTGCCTTCCTGTTGGTTGTTGACTATGTCGGCATGGAAAACCGTTTCTCTGGGGTAGCAGTAGCCATTAAGGGTGCCAGCTACACCGGTTCTTCCAACTTCTTATCGCTGATGCTGATTGGAGCAACGCTGGGTGGTTTGTTCTACGGCTCGATTAAGAAGGTTATGGGATTCGGGACGGTTTACTTCGGTCTGATTCTGATGGCAATCTCGAACTTCCTGTTTGCCTATGGTGCCAGTCACCGCAGTTTTATGATGCTGGTAATCGGTCTGCTGTTGATCGGGTTCCCATTGCAGCTGGTCTCTCCTTTGATCTTTAACCTGCTGCCTGATCTGGCACCGGCTGAGCGTCAGCCGCTGATTACTTCAATGGTTCTGATCGGTTTTAACTTTGGGGCCTTTTTCTCACCAACGATTGCTGAATGGACCAATCACATCATGGGCCGGCCACAAGCCGGCTTGGACCTGGCAGCACCATTCGTGCCATACGGAATCGGCCTGTTGGTAATTGCCTTGGTTATCTTTATTGCAACTCGTCGTCAAGCTAAGAAAAACTAACTTACATTTTTGGAGGATTAAACATGCCAATCAAAAACAAAGCCATGCTGATCACCTACTCTGACTCACTGGCTAAGAACATCAAGGAAACGCACGAAGTCTTAAACGAATACATCGGCGATGCAATTGGCGGTGTTCACCTGCTGCCTTTCTTCCCATCAACCGGTGACCGTGGTTTTGCACCATACGACTACACGGTTGTTGACCCTGCCTTTGGTAACTGGGCCGATGTTGAAGCATTGGGTGAAGAATACTACTTGATGTTTGACTTCATGATCAACCACATTTCCAAGAAGTCGGTTATGTACCAAGACTTCAAGAAGAATCATGACGACTCCAAGTATAACGACTTCTTTATTCGTTGGGAAAAGTTCTGGGCAGCTGCTGGTCCTGACCGTCCAACCAAAGAAGACGTTGACTTGATCTACAAGCGTAAGGACAAGGCCCCAATGCAAGAGATCAAGTTTGATGATGGTTCCGTTGAGCATCTGTGGAACACGTTTGGTGAAGAACAAATCGACATCAACGTTAAGAGCAAGGTTGCCCAAGAATTCTTCAAGCAAACGCTGACTGACATGGTTAAGCACGGTGCCGACCTGATTCGTCTGGATGCCTTTGCTTACGCTGTTAAGAAGATTGGTACCAACGACTTCTTTGTTGAACCAGAAATCTGGGATCTGCTGAATGAAGTGCGTGAGATTCTGGCACCATACAACGCTGAAATTCTGCCAGAAATCCACGAACACTACACGATTCCTGAAAAGATCTCGCAGCACGGCTACTTTGTATATGACTTTGCACTGCCAATGACGACGCTGTACACTCTGTACTCCGGCAAGACCAACCGTCTGGCTAAGTGGCTGAAGATGAGTCCAATGAAGCAGTTTACGACGCTTGACACGCACGATGGGATTGGTGTCGTTGATGCACGCGATATTCTGACTGATGAAGAAATCGACTACGCTTCTAACGAATTGTACAAGGTTGGTGCCAACGTTAAGCGTAAGTACTCATCAGCTGCCTACAACAACCTGGACATCTACCAGATCAACTCAACGTACTACTCCGCATTGGGCGATGACGACCGGGCATACCTGCTGGCACGTGCCTTCCAAGTATTCGCCCCCGGTATCCCAATGGTTTACTACGTTGGTCTGCTGGCTGGCTCCAATGACTTGGAACTGTTGGAAAAGACTAAAGAAGGTCGGAACATCAACCGTCACTACTATACTAAAGAAGAAGTGGCCAAGGAAGTTCAACGTCCAGTCGTTGCCAACCTGCTGAAGATGCTGAGCTGGCGTAACGAATTTGCTGCCTTTGATCTGGATGGCTCGATTGACATTCAAACGCCAACCGAAACGACGATCACGATTACTCGTAAGGACAAGGATGGCCAAAATGTTGCCGTTCTGGAAGCCGATGCAGCCAACAAGACATTTAAGATTACGGCTAACGGCGAAACGGTTATGGAACAAAACTAATAAAGGTCTGTTTTAGTCAACCTGCAGAATAGTTCACAAAAATCGCATCAGCCTTAAGCTGATGCGATTTTTTATTTAAAGAACTAACGAATTGTTGCAGATTGGTCTATAATAGTAGGACAATCATTTCAACGAGGTCAGAGATATGGTAGCTAAACTAAAAGACGTCGCTAAATTGGCTGGCGTCTCAGTCACGACGGTTTCTCGCGTTATCAATAATTATGGATCATTGAGCGAGAAAACCATTAATAAGGTCCACGAGGCCATGCGTGAGCTGAACTATCAGCCCAATGCACTGGCACGTGCGATGCAGGGCAAGCCATCCAAGTTTATCGGCTTGATCTTCCCTAACATTATCAATCCGTTTTATGCAGAGCTGGTAAATGATCTGGAGTATCGCCTGTTTGCCAAGGGTTACAAGACGATCATTGCCTCATCAGCACAGAATCCGGATATTGAGCATGACTATCTGGCAATGCTGATGGCCAATCAGGTTGATGGCATTATATCAGGTTCTCATAATTTGGGAATCGAGGAGTATCAGCGCATTAAAGCACCAATTGTATCGTTTGACCGTTACCTGGCCGACAATATTCCGATCGTATCAGCTGACAGCTATCGTGGCGGTCAGATGGCAGCAGAATATCTGATTTCCAAAAACGTCAAGCATCCTGCAGTTCTGATTGATGAAGATACTTCGGTTTCACCAACGTTGAACAGGGTTCAGGGAGCTGTCGACTGTTTTGCTGCGCATCGAATTGAATATGTACCATTGGATGCCAAAAAGACGGATCTTCAGGCAACTTTTCCTGGGAAATATGATGGCGTGGTGGCAACCAATGACGTTGATGCCTTAAAGATTATCCACTTGGCTGTCAGAGCCGGCAAGCAAATTAACAAAAATTTCCATGTTACGGGATATGACGGCTCAAAAATGATTCGTGAGTTGTCACCGGAACTGCCAACGGTTCAGCAGCCAACCGCCGCATTGTCGGAGCTTTTGATTGATACGCTGATGAAGCGCATTAAGAATCCTGCTGCTAGATTAAATCCCCAGCCATTGATGGTTGATTTTCATTATCCAGAGATCTAGCAGGACTGCGGATTGATCATAACGGGCTTATTTTGGCCGTTTAAGGCTATATATAAATAAAAAAACGCGCCTGTCTAAGACGCGTTTTTTATTAGTGCTTAGCCTGCATGAAGCGCCGCAAAAGACTGGCTTCTTCATCCGTAGCGTTATCGCTTTGAGATTTGATGTCATGAACGCGTTCAACCGACATTTGACTGCCAAATGCGACCTGGTTGTCGGTCATTTCGTGGATCCGTTCAAATTCAATGATTTCTGCTGCAAGATTGTTGACTGGTTCGCTCATTAAAACTTTCTCCCTTCCTGGTCATCATTCATAATAACGATGGCTGCATACGTACGATATTACAATATTTATTGTAAACTTTTCTTTTCGTAGATGCTAGAAGGCTTGAATAATCTTTACGATTCCAATCACGATCAAGTAAAAAGAAATCAGCCCAACCATGGTAATTGCCGAAAGCATTGGTGAGAAGAGCAAAACTACGCCGATAATCAGTCCCAGAATGTCGAGGATAAACAAAAGCCAGTAGTAGCCGACGTTTAGCTGACGGAAGAAGCCAGCAATCGTCAGCTCATTGGCAGATCCGATGATGAACCAGAGTGCGAAGACTACGGCGATGACGGTAGTGCCGAAGTTTTGATATACCAAAAAGACGATCCCCAAGATAATGTCTAAAATACCGGTACCGAGCAGCCAACCGGAACGATAGCCGAGCCACTCCTGCATCTTACTGCGGGCCCAGAGCTCGTAGATTCCCAATAGCAGCAAGCCCACGCCAACTAAGATGCAGAGCAGATGCAGCGATTTGTCTGGGTGCATGATTGAAACGCAGCCCAATACCACCAGTACGATTCCCAAAAGCAGACTGGCCCAGTCAAAACGCTTTTTGTATCCGTCCATTTCCATAATCATTACCCCCTTAGAAATCGGAATGCAAACATATCATGGATAATTGCAAAATTATAAAGAGACAATAACTAATCAAATGTTAACTACACTAGCCACATCACCACTTTTATGGGTGAAAACGTTTTTATTTATACTTCTATTGTAACTTATTTTATTAATAACGGCATGAGAAATAAGGAACAATTGCCGCAATGTGTTACAATTTATGTATAGATTTTTTTGTTGTCTGACGCACGAATACGGTCATTGATTTAGGAGCAAAAAATTATGAATTGGAACTGGTTGGGATGGCTGCTTTGGATCGCGGCCATTGTTTTTATGATCTGGGTTACTCACTACATCCGCGTCAAGCAACTGATGCTGATTGCCAAGACGAAGCATCGTTTTGACAAAAAATTGTTTGTACGTTACGTAGTGCTGGTCGTCTTGGCGATTGGCTGGTTAGGCGGTATGGCATATTTATCGTTTTTCCGGCGCGTTTCATATGACGATACTCAAGCCGTTAAGATAACGACTGAATATGAGGCGCTACAGCTGAACAGTCAAGACAACGATTACTACTACGTGATTGCCAAGCATGCCCAGGGCGGTACGCGGCCGATCGTTTCCTACACCTACTGGACGGATAATGCCAAGATGACGACTGATGCGCGGGGAACCACGATCGTTGACAGTGATCGACTGGTTACCGGACAGGCAGTCGGCTATCCTTGGAATATGAAAAAGCTAAAGGCCTATGACTCAAAGACGGGTCATGCTTTTGTTGCCGTAATGACGATCAAATATCGCGATACGATCTTAAACGGGATGGGCGTTCGCTGTGGCAAGCTGGCTGATACGCATACTCTGATCAGAATTCCGGCTGCTAATATGGTTGATCAAAAAAAGTAAATAAATAAGTGGGTTTGTCAAGGCAAATCAACTGATTACATGATATAGTAAAAGGTGGATGCTAAAATTGCGACAGTGCAATGGCGAGCACACGATAAAAGGCGATGAACGACGCCTCGATCGCGAAGATTTGAACGATCAAAAGCTCACGGTAAGCGTGGGTTAAGTTCAGTAATTAATAAAAGGAGTACTTAGTACAATGATTCAAACGATTGATTTGAAAAAGGGCATGGTTTTTGAACGTGGCGGTAAGCTGTTGAAAGTTTTGCAAATCAACCACCACAAGCCAGGCAAGGGTAACACGTTGATGCAAATGGACATCCAAGACGTTCGGACTGGCTCCATTGTGCACACGACGATGCGTCCTTCCGAAAAGGTTGAACAAGTCAACGTCGACAAAAAGAATGCTCAATACCTGTACGATGAAGGCAACACGGCGGTCTTCATGGACATGGAAACCTACGAACAATACGAAATCAGTGATGAACAGCTGACTGAAGAAAAGAAGTACTTGGTTGAAAACATGCAAGTGCAAATGGACTTCGTTGGCAGCGAACTGGTTGGTATCGAACTGCCAACGACGGTCGTTCTGACGGTTGAACACACGGAACCAATGATCAAGGGTGCCACGATCGATGGTGGTGGCAAGCCTGCTACGATGAGCACTGGTCTGGTTGTCAACGTACCAGCCTTCATCAAGAACGGCGACCAAATCGTTGTCAACACGATGGACGGCAGCTACAAGTCACGGGCCTAACTAAGATTAAAAAACGATTCGTCAAAGTGCGAATCGTTTTTTTTTAGCTATTTTTGATCAGAGTGGGATTCATGCTCGTCAATCCAATAGGTTCCCATATCATCGGCAATGATTACGCGACCGGCATATTGTTGACCCTCATTTTTAGTCAGCCCCAGCTTGTTAAAGGCAAACGTAACGGTTAGATCGGCCTTGACAGCAGTGCCCATGATCTCACCGGTATCGGTATTGATCCCTGATGGCATGTCCACGGCGACTTTGGCAGCTTTTGAATCGTTGATGGTGTTGATGACATCGACATAATGTCCTGCAACCGGCCGATCAATACCAATCCCAAAAATCGCGTCAACGATCAAGGTTGCATCGTTTAAGACGCTTGGATCGTTAGTCTCTGGAATGCGATAGTATTGGCAGATGTGGTCTTGCACCTGATGTTCTTTTGAGGCATGGTCAGGATTGCCCACATTTAGAATCGTTACGTTGGCCCCGGCAATTTTTAGCATGCGTGCAACTGCCAAGCCATCGCCGCCATTGTTGCCGCTGCCGGCCACGACGACGACATGTTTCAGATAGATCGGCAAGGCATTGAGAATCTCATCACGAACGGCTAAGGCAGCGCGTTCCATCAAGACCAGCGAAGGAATACCAATTTGTTTGATGGTGTAGGTATCGCAGCGTTTCATCTGGGCTGCAGTGACGATTGGTTTTTCCATAAAATCATCTCCAAAATCCGGTTTCTTTTAGCGTACCACTTTATTGGCTCAACCTAAAAGCGTACACTAAACATACTTAGATAAATGAGGTGAGCCTAATGGATTTAAATGCATACCTGCCATATTTCAAGAGCATGATTGATCGTAAAATCGGCTGGACCATCAGCGATCCAGAAGATGGCATCGTACGTGTGGGCTACCCGCTGTATGATAAACCGATGCTGGAATTTATGCGTCGATTCCGCGCCAGTGCTGAATATGATCCGCATTATCGCAAGACGCTGCGCGCTGCTCGTATCAAGCCGCACGTCAATGAAAAAACCGTTGCCCAAGTCTTAGAGTCAAATGATGTCAGACTAATTGGCGCAATGGTCTCTTTGATTGTTGACTGGGAAGAGGTTGAGGAAGGAACCTGGGCCCAGGCGCTGCAGTCTGGTGAGATGTATAATCTGACCAAGCGCTTGGCTGAGTTGACCAAGTCCCAGCCGGTTAACAAAGAATAGGGGAACTGCAATGAGCAAAAAGGATCAGTATCCCGTCAGCCGCTACACTGGGCTGCCCGTTAAAGATAATGGCAATGGCGGCTATCAGCTGCACTATGATGCTAGTGGTCAGATCAGACTGCATACCTGGCGAACGGGAAAACATACCAAGGGAAAATTTCGGCATGTCGGTCAACTGATGATGACGGAAAATGGGTTAATGGTTATGATTGTCAAAAGCGAGCCGATGGCATTCAAGGATCGTCACAGTGAAGTACCGTTGGGGAGATTTCTTTCTGTCGATGCTGATGAGACAACCATTAATAAAGGACTGCAGATTTTGGATCAGCAGTCATAAAAAAGGCGCAGTCGTTAGGACAACGATTGCGCCTTTTTGAACAAATTGAATCAACCGCGTTAAAATGGTTATAGATTTAGCATCTGCTTGATCAGTTCGGTTAAAACAACGCCTTGATTATGCTCGCGGTCTTTGGCGCCGTAAAGCAGAATCACATTGTCAGACTGTAGATGAGCTTTGACGTCTTCCATCAGCTTCAAAAAGGCGGGGTTGTCAGCCAGCTCTTTTAAATAGCGTTCTTTAAACTCACCGAACTTTTCGGGATCATGGCCAAACCATTTACGCAGCCCTTCACTGGGGGCTGAATCTTTGGCCCAGTTGTTTAAATGAGCGTTTGCTTTGGAGATGCCGCGGGGCCAGCGCCGATCGATCAGGATGCGCCAGCCGTCCAGATCAGCTGGCTTATCATAAATGCGTTCAAGCTTTAGTTCATTCAATATCGTTCACCTCAAGTAAGATGGATTCTACGTCAATTAAAACACTTTTTAGGGATGGTGTCGCATGCTTTCAGAATATCAAAAGTTTTTTACGGGACGCCCAACGCCACAAATAGCTAAAGATCTCTTAGGACGACTGCTGATCTTTCATGGCCTCCAAGGCGATGTTGGCGGCTGGATCGTTGAAACCGAAGCTTATGTAGGTGAACAGGACTCAGCCTCGCATGCTTTTGGCGGTCGTCGAACTGATTATTCCGAATCGCTGTATGGCATGCCAGGGGATCTTTATATTTATCAGATTCGCTCTCATTACTGCATCGATATCGTGGTACAGAATCAAGAAGAACCACAAGGAGTTTTGATTCGGGCAATCGAGCCGGCAGTTGGCGTGGAGCAGATGATCAAGAATCGTGGCCAGGATGGTTTTAATCTGACCAATGGACCAGGTAAACTAATGCAGGCACTGGGTATCCAGTCGCGCTCAATGGATGGTCAGCCAATGGAAAGAGCTAAGCTAAAGGTTGACTTAAAAGCAGAGCGTCATGTACCTCAAAAAATCGAAGCTGGCCCACGGATCGGCGTCAATGCCAAGGGTAAGGATGCCCTAAAGCCCTATCGCTTTATCGTGGCCGGTAATCCATACGTTTCCAAGATGAAGCGACGTGATGCAGATGATTTAACGCATGGTTGGAGGAATTGAAATGTCACTTAGCTATCAACAAATGAAAATTGCCGTTCCATTGGTAATCAAGGCTGGCAATGTTCCCAGCATTGTCGGTGAAGCGGGGATTGGCAAGTCAGCACTGGTTGAAGAGATTGCTGATGAAATGAATGCCAAGCTTTATACTACGGTCGTCAGCCTATCAGAAAAAGGAGATTTGGCGATTCCAGTGCCACCGTTGACCAATCGATCGTTTGTAGCTACGCAGCATTACGGTACGCTGGCCAATGTTCAGTTTGGTTATTCAGAGACGCTGGTAGCAATCGTCAAGCAGACCGAGGCTCATCCAGATCAGCCAATCATCTGGTTTTTAGATGAGTTCAATCGTGGTACGCAAGCAGTTCAAAGCGAACTAATGAATTTAGTATTGCAGCGGCAGGTCAACTCGCTGAAGCTGCCAGATCAGGTTCATATCGTCATTGCCGAAAATCCCGACAGTACGATGGAAAACTTTGCTGACAGCGATTATGGCGTTACGACTGGAGATGCCGCCATTCGTGACCGAACCGTGCGATTAGTCATGAAGGCGGCTGTTGATGACTGGCTTAAATGGGCCCGGCAGATTCAACCAGATGGTCAGCCTCGGATTCATGAACTGGTGGCTAAGTATATTCGCCTGCACCCAAATCTTTTGGCACCAGCTGATCATGAAAAAGACCTTTATCCAACACCGCGATCCTGGGCACGGGTTTCTGGCAACCTAAAACAACTGGAGCAGTTGGCTGAGAACGTTCAGGAGACGTTGGCGGCGGATCTGTTTAGTGGTGATCTGGGGTCCGAGGTTGGTGCAGCTTTTGCTAAATTTGTTGCTCAAAAAGGTCAGCAACTTTCAGTCGCCGATTTGATCGATCATTCAACGCAGCTGCAGTTTGTTGCTGAAGTCGATCGTTTGACGGCGGTCAGACAGTGGACCAAAGAACTGACCAAGTATCCAATCACTCAATATCCGGCTCAATTTAAGAACTGTCTGTACGCGCTCAGTCCGGACGGTCGCTTTGCCGTGGTTCAAGAACTCGGTGAGCAAGAGGCAGCAGTTGATCAGATTAAGGAACTTTATCAGGCAGCTAATGAAAACCCAGGCGGCGATGCTGAACAGCTGTATCGTCTGTTGGAGAAAATTACCGTTGAAGCTGGTGATTAAATGACTGATTTAAATGAAGCCGCTAAGCAACGACTGACCAAGGCCGTTGTTCATCTGCTGACAACGCAGCGCTTGAGTGGTGAGGTGCTGTTGGAGATGCCCCGCACTAAGAATCAGGATCTGGATGCGCCAGTTGGTCTGGCTTGGCAGGACAATCAGTTGGTCTTGGAATATAACGATCAACAGCTCAGTGAACTGTCTACGGATCAATTAAATGTCAGATTGCAGCATGAGGTGCTCCATGCCATCTGGCAGCATCCATTGCGCTACGTTAGCAGTACGCATCCAAGAAAAGTAGCGCTGGCAACAGATATTGCCGTTAATCAGTATCTGAAGACGCCGCCACAAGGAACCATGACTTTGGCCGATTTGGAAAAGCTGCTGCAGCGACCTCTGGCAGCACATCGAGACTCCAGGTATTATTTACGCGTCTTGACGCATTTGACACCAGCTGAAAAAGGGCGAATTGAAAAAGCCTGGGGCAAGCTTGAAGATGATGATGAAAATGAGCATCAGCGTAATGAAAAAAAGGCTGGCAAGGCTCAAAAAGCCGCGGCCAGTCATCAAGGATGGCAGACGGATCAGTCGGTTGATAATCCCGATCTGCAAAAAGCACGCTTGAAGTCATTGCTTACTAAGGCCTGGGAAAGTCTCAGCCAAAAGAACCGTGGCCTGCTGCCAGGCGAGATTCAGGCCGAATTGGAGCGCTTGACGCATCCGGAGCCATTGAACTGGCGGCAGCTTTTGATTCGGCTGTTGGGCAAAATTCCAAGCGGTAAGCAGGATACCAGAGCCCGTTTTAATCGACGGCAACCGCTCAGAATGGAACTGCCAGGTCAGATTGATCGTTTAAATGTTGATATCTATGCATTTGTTGATAATTCCGGATCAATGAGCGATCAAGAGGTAGCCAACGTTTTGACGCAGCTGCAGTATTTGGCAGCTCAATTGAACTTACAGGTAGAAATCGTACCTTTTGATGCCAAGGTGCATGATGAGGGCGTTACGCGTCTTTTACCCGGCAAAAGCGTATCTTATTGCCGAACCGGTGGCGGTGGAACTTGCTTTCAAGCAATCTTTGACTGGCTGCAGCAAAATCATATCGATCGTCAACAGGCAACGATCGTAATTTTGACCGATGGCTGGGGTGAAAGCGAGCTCAATGTTCATGGCTATCGTAATGTTTTATGGCTGTTGAGTACGGAAAGCGAGTTGTCGGTCAAGAGTCCACAGATGCGTTCCGTTAAGATTGGGGGAAATTAAAATGAACGAATATTCATTGCTGCCGCCAAGCTATATGCTGGCAGCTATGAAACATGATCAGACGTTTCAGCATGCCGCGGCATTGCTCCATGATGACTGGGATCCAAATGAGGGCGGCCTGTTTCGCGAAATGCTGCAGGTAGCTGATATCGAAATGGCGCGTGCTCTGCAAAAAGCAGGGATGATCAAGGGAAGCTGGCAGCTGGATGACTATGGCCAGGTTAAGGATCTTTTGGCCCTGCATGCAGAATGGTTCTCACCAGCGGCCCGCAATACGCTGCTGGCACCATTTGAATAAAATCAGCTGATAATTTTGTTTCACGTGGAACCAAAAAATTGTTATGATGTCTGCATTAAGAATATGGATGGAGTGATTAGATGACGATTGATATGGCAAAGGCCAAAGAAGACCTTTATGAGGCCGTCAACGGCGAATGGCTACAAACAGCCCAGATACCGGCTGATCGACCAGCAACCGGTGGCTTTAACAGTCTGGTTGATGATATTGATAAAACGCTGATGGATGATTTTGATGCTTTTTTATCCAAACAAAAGAGCAGTCAGGATCCCCGCTTTAATGAGATGATCAAGCTGTATGGATTAACTAAGGATTTTAAGCGTCGTGAGCAAGAAGGCACGGCCCCATTAAAAAAGGCCCTGCAGCCGCTTGAAAGTCTGCAAAGCTATGCCGACTATCAAGAACACTGGGCCGAGCTGCTGCTTAATGGAATAGCTTCACCAGTGGTATTTGATATTGATGCCGACATGAAGAATGCACGCGTCTATGCCTTGTTTGCCGGAGCACCAAGTTTGATCCTGCCGGAAAAGAATTATTATGATCCGAAAAATCCTCAGGGCCCACAATTGATGCAGCTTTGGACATCAATGATGACGACGCTTTTGGATAAGCTGGGCTATGAAGAAAAAGCAGCTCAAAAACTGATTGAAGAAACCAAGCGATTTGATGCCTTACTGGTTCCACATGTCAAGAGTGCAGAAGAATCGGCTGACTACAGTAAGATGTATAATCCACAGTCGCTGGCAGAATTTGCAGGTCATACCAGTCAGTTGGATCTGGCCGCCGTGGTTGAGGAATTGGTGGGGGCCGAACCAGACAAGGTTATCGTAACGGAGCCTAAGTATCTGGAAGCACTGGATCAGATTTTGGCTGGCCATTTTGAATGGTTCAAGAGCTGGCTGTTGATTAATGCAATCAGTTCAATGGCTGGCTTTTTGACTGATGAGCTGCGTGAAATCAATGGCCGCTATAGTCGGGCGCTTTCTGGCGCCAAGCAGCCAGCTGATCAGCGCAAGTTTGCCTATCGTCTGGCACGTGGCACGTTTGATCAGGTCGTTGGCGACTATTACGGTAAAACTTATTTTGGGCCGCAAGCCAAGGCTGACGTACACCATATGGTTGAGCAGATGGTCAAGATCTATCAGCAGCGGTTGGCCAAGAACGACTGGCTGAGTGAAAAAACCCGGACCAAAGCAGTCCTTAAATTAGACAAGCTGGGAATTCAAGTTGGTTATCCCGACCAGATTCCAGCGCTTTATGATCAATTAAAAGTTGATGCTCACGCTACGCTGTTGGAAAACATGATTCAATTGGGCAAGACAGCAACCAAAGAGATGTTTGGTCGCTGGAATCAGCCGGTTGATCGTCTGCGCTGGGAAATGAGCGCGGCTACGGTCAATGCCTACTATCACCCATTTAAAAACATCATCGTGTTTCCTGCGGCAATTTTGCAGGCACCATTCTACAGCCTTAAACAGACCAGCAGTGAAAATTATGGTGGGATCGGTGCGGTAATTGCTCATGAAATCTCGCATGCCTTTGACAACAACGGGGCGCTGTTTGATGAGTACGGCAATCTTAATAATTGGTGGACCAAGGCAGATCTGGATCATTTTAAGCAATTGGCTCAAAAGATGATTGCTGAGTTTGATGGCTTGCCATTTGCTGGGCAAAAGGTAAACGGCAAGCTAACCGTTTCAGAAAATATTGCTGACGCGGGCGGCTTGAGCTGTGCTTTAGCCGCTGCTAAAGAAGAAGCTGACTTTGATGCACGGCAGTTTTTCATCAACTGGGCTCGGATCTGGCGGATGAAGGCAACCGATCAGTACATGCAGCTGCTGCTTTCAATTGACGTGCATTCACCAAACAAGCTGCGGGCCAACGTGCAGGCGCAAAATCAAGACGAGTTCTACCAGGCATTTAACGTCCAGGCGGGCGATGGTATGTATCTGGCACCCGAAAAACGCGTCAACATCTGGTAGGTGAGATGCATGGCCAAATCAATTCAAGTTGAGCAAGGCGATATTACCACGTATCAAGTTGATGCCATCGTCAATGCCGCCAATACAACGCTGATGGGCGGTGGTGGTGTTGATGGAGCCATTCATCGTGCTGCTGGTCCGGCACTTTATGCAGCCTGTGACCAGTTTCATGGCTGTCCGACTGGTGAGGCGCGGATCACGCCAGGCTTTCAGCTGCCGGCTAAATACATCATCCATACGCCTGGTCCGATTTGGCATGGTGGCGGGCATGGTGAGGCAGAGCTATTAAGCAGCTCATACCGTAATAGTCTGCAGCTGGCGGAGCACTATCACTGTCGAACGGTTGCTTTTCCATCGATCAGTACGGGTGTCTATGCGTTTCCCGTTGAGCAGGCGGCAGCCATCGCGATTAAAACGATTCGTGAGTTTTTGGCCAACAGTCACTGGGTTCAGCAAGTCATCATGGTGGCTTTTGATCCTGCAACCAAAGCAGCTTACCAAAAAGCTCTGTCAATATGAAAGAAGACCCCTGGTTGGACAAGCCAGGGGTCTTTTTGAAACAGAGTAGAAATCAGTATGGTGTAGGTTAAAGTGACTGAACCTGAGCGGACGATTCAGATTCAGTTTCCCACTTATCCACAAGATATTGTGGATAAGTGGGGATGTCTGTGGATAACCCACAATATCTTGTGCCACTAACCTGCAACGTCATTTAGTATAACGAGATCAAAATCAGTTCGCAAGCTGCAAGTCTCCGATTGATCAACTGACTATTTCAGATTAAACCGCTCAATCAAGCCTTAAGCCAGCCAAAGAAATTTTATGGCATTCCTACTGATACGGATTTGACTTAATTGACTTCATCGGGGTTAACTTTAACGGAAACAATCTTAACCCGGTATTCTCCTTGAGGTGCCGCAACCATTGCAAAATCATCGACACCCAGACCAGTAATTGCCTTGCCAAGTGGTGAGTCAAAAGCCAGCTTACCTTTTAAGATATCGGCTTCCTGGCGGCCAACCAGCGTATAGGTCTCGGTCTCATCATCATCGTCATACTGCAGCTCAACCGTGGATCCCATGCCGACTTTGCCCGTATCTTTAGGAGTGATGACCTTAGCATAAGTCAGCTGCTTGTTTAGATAGCGCAGTCGGCTTTCTAGGTGCCGCAGCTCCCGTTTAGCAGTACTGTACTCAGTATTTTCAGAAAGATCGCCCAGTGCCCGAGCGGCCTTGAGACGAGTAATTTTTTCGGGGCGCTGCTTTTTAAGGGTTTCAATTTGATCTTCAATTTGGCGGTAGCCAGCAGCTGTCATTTCTTGATAGTAGAAGTCTGGTACCTTGATTTTTTTGGATGGCATTTGATTTCCTCCAATTTTATAAGCTGTAAGCGAACGTGTGTACTAAGTAATTATGTTATGATAGTTAATGAAATTCAAGTTGAAGCAACAGGAGTGAAATTTTTGATGGATTATCAACAGAATCAGGCCCACGTACAAGCATTCTTAGTCGACGCGGCGTTTGATCGGTTGTCAAAAAATCAACAGGAGCATGCACAAAGTATTTTGCAGCAGGTTAATCAACTGATGGCAGATCGTCACCAGCTCGACGACTGCCATTGGACGAGTGCAGCGCTGGCAGCTGTTTTGGATCATGAACTGTACCAGGATGGTCAGGCATCATATCGTCAGGTGATTTCGACAATCCCGGTTTTAAAAGCCTACCAGAAGTTTTTAAAAACTGATCAAGAAAAAGAACTAGTGCAGACCATGGACGAGCATCGCAAGACTATGCAGGCCAATTGGAAAGCAGCTGCTGATAAGTCGGATACCAAACCAGCAGCAAAGACGCCACGGAAATGGACGCCAGAAAGCTATCTTGCCTGGCAAAAAACAATGGTTGCTGTGGCGCCTGAGTCGAATCTGCTTAAAAATGTTGAGGGATTGGATGAGACCGATAAGCAGTATCTGATTGATGAGTTTTTGACCTTGATGAATCAAGAAGCACATCAATGGCCTGATACATGGACCTTTGATGCTTTGCAGCAGGTCTTGGGAATGACGATGCCGCTTGATCCACATATCAAACCATATCAAATCGTTAGAATCGTAGCCTTGTTTGATGCCTTTTTTGCCTATCTGCATCAGCAAAACGATCTTGACGATAATCAGTATCAATTGGCTAAGCGAACGCTTTTGCATATGCAGCCGGCCCAAGAAGCCCTGGCCTCGCTGAATCGTAAGGATCGTTTGACGCAGCTGGTAATGTCTTTAGCCCAGGCAGAAGGCGTTGACACCAGCAATTATGAAAATGCCCAGAGGTGGATGGCTACGCACCGAACGCTTTTGACCAGCTTTGTAGGGACGATCATGCATCCATGGCGTGATTACGATGCGCGTGAACAAAACAATGAGATGGCCAAGCGGGTGGCTGAAAAGAAAATGGCACCGCAAGCCTCAACCGTTAAGAACGCAAAAAGCAAAAAACACCCACCAGTCGGCATTTCATTTCGAAATCGGCGTCAAAAGAGTCGTCGCAAGCATTAAGCCAAGGGGGATTTTTTATGAGTATTCAGATTCCAGAAAACATGGAAGAAGTTGCAATGAAGATTGCGCAGTACCAGGTTCATGGTCAGCATCTGGAAATGGATGACGTCATTAAGGATGCCGTGCGCGATACCTTGCAGGAGTTTATGGATGAGGCCTTAGAGGGTCATTATGACGATGTTGCCTGGGCAGGCGAAAATCTAGTGGTAACCGACATCATGGGTGAAAAGATTGGGATGGCTGCGCCAATTCGTGACAGCTTTATTGAAGACTTCAAGACCGATGCTGATGAATTGGTACTGCGTTTGGAACAGCAGGCAGCTCAGATCGTTGGTGGCCGCTAAGCTGCAGCAGTCAACAATATCTTGACATGACCTTAACTAATGACGAGGAATCTTGCTAAGCAGTTGGATCGCTCATTATTAATCTTGATTGCTTATGCAATAAAAAACGTCGAATCAGCTTGCTGACTCGGCGTTTTTATTTGTCTAGAGATGTTCTTTGACGTCATAGGGCTGAGCTTTGGCGTGGTCAGCTGGTAAGGCGTCCTTGGCATAAAAGATGGCATATTCTTCATCATCAGGACCTTTGGCGATTACCAGGTCATCGATTTTGCGCTCTTTTTTAAAAATCTGTCCCTTGCGTACGGCTTCATTGTAGTCATGAATATTGGCAATCGAGTCGCCGGGATTAAAGAAGATTCTTGTCTCCATATTGACACCTCCATCAGCGTTAGATTCCAGAAAACGCTTGCTTTTGGTTTATTATACCATTAGTCGCGGTACTTATGACGCAATACCTGCAGATCAGAGTCAGAAAGCTGCATGACTTCTTTAAGATACAGTTCAACGCTGCCACTGATTTTTTGAATGGCATCCTGGGCCGTCTGCAAGTATTCCTGCTTAACGCTGGCCATATCAAGCGAATTTTGAATATAGTTTGACGAAAAATGAGCAGCAGTCAGTTTCTGCTTGATGTCTTGCTGAACGTCTTTAACGAGCTCATTGGTCAGCAGGTAGTCTTTGATGATGACATCAGGCTGCACTTCTAAGGCATTTAACAGCAGATAGGCGCCAATACCGGTCCGATCCTTGCCGGCAGTACAGTGAAACAGGACGGGGCGATCAGCCGGTGCGCTTAGCAGCTGTTGGAAAAATTCGCGGTAGGCCTGTTGTGGACCAGGTTCAGCGACCATTTCATGATAGACAGTGCGCATGTGCTGGCGGCCACGTGTCGGATCAGCATTCAATTCATCGCTAAAAGATGAGATTGGCTGTGAAGCTCTGGTTTCGTCAGTTGAAAAAATAGGGTTAGCGATATATTCGGCAACGTCTGGAACTTGGTCAGGCTCTTTTTTGGTTTCTCGTGGTGAGCGCAGGTCAATGTCTTTGGCTACTTTCAGATCAGATAAATACTGCAGGTCTTGGCTGGTTAAGTGACGCAGACTGCCAGAACGCAGTAGACGACGCCATTTGACGGTATGACCGTCGATAGTCTGATAACCGCCGAGATCGCGATAGTTGTAGCCGCCATTGATTGGCAGCTGACGGGTTGGCGTTGACATAAAAATCACCCCTTGATTTGATTTAAAAGCTCAGCCAAAACGGGTACCAGATGCTGGGCAATCTGCATGGATCCTTTTTGATCGGGATGCAGGCCATCAGTAAACGACTGGCACCAATTTTTGGTAGGAATGAACATAGTATGACATTCAAGTGCGGTTTCTTCAATAATATCGGCATAGGTCTGGGCAAATGGGACCATCAGCGCGATCGGCACGCCAGGATAGGCATGTTGAACCTGTTTGACAAAATCACGATAGGCGGCCTGAAACCGCACATTAGAAAAGCGTCGATCATTAACGCCTAGATTGATCAAGACCAGCTCGGGCATAACATCGGGCTGCCAGGTCGTCTTGGCATCGATGTGAGCAAAAAACTGTGCGGCAGGTGGTACGTTGCCAACGGCAGATCTTAAGACGCCGCCTGCCGAATAAGCAATTCGATCAACGTCGAGATTCAACTCATCGCTGATTAGACCAACGTAGCAGCTTTCGGGACGATAGTCGGTACTAGGGCGGCGTCCATTGACCCAGCAGCCGGCTGTAATTGAGTCGCCAATAATTGCGATGCGTTTTAGCGGCTTGGCTGGCGTAATTGTGGCGTGATCGGCAAGCTCAATTTCAGCCAATGCCAGACCTTGATTGCCAAGCCAAACGTCATCAAGATCGGTGTTGCCGGCGGTCATGATCTCAATATCAGCCTGATTAGGCAGTTTTAGTTCAAATGACGACTCCTGTACTGACCAGCGCTGCCAAGGACCACGATTAACGCGTACGGCCCAGGATTGTGACGGCAGCTGCGGGTTGCCGTTGTTCAAGACGTTGATTTTTAATTCAGGACTGTTTTGAACGTGGAACTTAATCAAACTGCCGAGGTTGGTGGTATAGAGAACAGATCTGTCGTTCAATTGACGAATGGTCCAGCGTCCCAGCAGGTGAGTTTGTTTTTTTAACTGATCGGGGAGAAGTTTTGTCATGATGAGTCCTTTCCATGGCTTGCAAGGTTGTTAAGTAAAATTTATTTTAACATGAAAAACGGCACAAACGGTTGTTAAATAAGGATTGTTAAAAAGTCCACAAACGCCTTAAAAATAATAATGTAAGCGCTTATTGACAAAACGACGGGTTAAGCGTAAGCTAATATTTAGTAAAAGTTTACTAACCGTTTATGGAGGTAGCTAGAGATGGATAAGCAAGAATTACTGAAAGAATACCAAGATGTTTTTAAGGGTGAAGCTAAGGACGTTTTCTTCTCACCAGGTCGAATCAACGTGATCGGTGAACACACGGACTACAATGGTGGTCACGTCTTCCCATGTGCTATCAGCCTGGGAACGTTTGGCGTCTACGGTCCACGTGATGACGACAAGGTTCAGCTCTACTCAGCCAACATGGAAGGCAGCTCAGTCGTAGAGTTCAGCATCAACGATGAAAAGCCGGAAACCGAAGACGGTAAGACCTGGACGAACTACTTTAAGGGGATGCTGGTCTACTTAAAGCAAGCCGGCTACAAGATCGACCACGGTTTTAACCTGCTGGTCCACGGTAACCTGCCATATGGTGCCGGTCTTTCTTCATCAGCTTCCATTGAGCTTTTGATGGGTAATCTGTTAAAAGATGAATTTGATCTGGACATTGACGAAATCTCACTGGTTAAGTTGGGTCAAAAGACGGAAAACGATTTTGTTGGCTTAAACTCAGGGATCATGGACCAATTTGCTGTTGGGATGGGTAAAAAAGACAATGCCATCTTCCTGGACTGCAGCACTTTGGAATACCAGTACCTGCCATTGAAGCTGGGCGACTACGAAATCGTCATCATGAGTACCAACAAGAAGCACTCTCTGGCTGGCTCCAAGTACAACGAACGCGTTGAACAATGTGAAGAAGCCGTTAAGCGTTTGAACAAGAAACTGAACATCAAGAAGCTCGGTGAACTGGACGAAAATACGTTTGATGAGTACTCCTACCTGATCAACGATGACGTCTTGATCCGTCGGGCACGTCATGCGGTTGCTGAAAACCAGCGGACGCTGCGGGCAATCGAAGCTATGAAGGCGGGCGATCTTGAAAAGCTGGGTCGTTTGATCAACGCTTCGCACGTTTCACTGCACTTTGATTACGAAGTAACTGGCAAGGAACTGGACACGTTGGCTGAAACGGCTTGGGAACAGCCTGGCTGCCTGGGTGCGCGGATGGTCGGCGGTGGTTTTGCCGGCAGTGCCATTGCCATCGTAAAGAAGGACCAATCCGTTGCCTTCAAAGAAAACGTCGGCAAGGTTTACCGCGAAACGATCGGCTACGACGCCAGCTTCTATGACGCCGAGATCGTTGATGGTCCTCACAAGATTTAGCATCGCGGTTCAGTTTTTGAGAAAGAGGTTTGCAACATGGAACTCATTGAAGGATTTGCAGAAAAGGTAATTGCCAACGGTGCTTTTCAGCCAATGGACAAGATCTATGTGATGAACAAGATTCGGGCACTGGTTGGCGATGAAGATGTCGAGGCCCAATCAGATACGCCACTGGCCAGTCAACTGGTTGAATTGGCGGTTAAGCGTGGCAAGATTGAAGACGGTCAAACAGCACGTGAGATCTTAAACGATCAATTATATGATCTGCTGACGCCAACGCCATCGCGGGTCAATGATACGTTCTGGCAAAAGCATGAACAAACACCAGAAAAAGCGACGGACTGGTTTTACGATCTGTGTACCAGCAATGACTACGTAAAGGTATCCGCAATCAAGAAAAATATTGAGTTTACCAAAAAGGTCAATGATGGTAACGAACTAGAGATTACAATCAACCTTTCCAAGCCAGAAAAAGACCCTAAGGCGATCGCTGCCGCTGCTCATGATACGCAAAAGAAGTATCCGCAATGTGCACTCTGCATGGAAAATGAAGGATACTTGGGACGTCTGGGACATGCAGCCCGCAGCAACCACCGGATTATTCGGATGACGATTGGTGGCAAGCAATGGGGCTTCCAGTACTCGCCATATGCCTACTTCCATGAACACTGCATTTTCTTGGATGCCAAGCATGAACCAATGGAGATCAACCAGCAGACCTTGATCAATTTGATTGAAATCGAAAAACAGCTGCCACACTACTTTGTCGGTAGCAACGCCGATCTGCCAATCGTTGGCGGTTCCATGCTGGCCCATGAGCACTATCAAGGTGGCCGACACACCTTCCCAATGATGAAGGCCCCAATCAAACAAGAACTGAATTTTAAAGACTACCCGGACGTTAAAGCCGGCATCGTTGACTGGCCAATGAGTGATCTGCGTTTGACCAGTACCAACGACCAAGCTTTGATTCAACTGGGGACGTATATCATTGATGTCTGGGATCACTATGACGATCCAGAACTTTCATTGAAGGCCTTTGATGGCGAAACGCGGCACCACACCGTAACGCCGATCATGCACCGCAATGGTGAAGAATTTGTTCTTGACTTGGTTTTGCGAGACAATAATACTAGTAAAGAGTACCCACTGGGCATCTTCCACCCACATGAAAAGCTCTGGCACATCAAAAAGGAAAATATCGGTCTGATCGAAGTCATGGGCCGAGCCATCCTGCCAGCTCGTTTGAAGAGTGAATTGGAAGAAGTCAAGAAGTACTGGCTCAATGAACCAAACAAGATTGCCGACAGCCATCTGCCATGGGCTAAAGAAGTTCAGGCACGGCATGATGACATTAATGCTGACAACGTTGAAGAGATTTTGGAACAAGAAGTTGCTCAAGTCTTTGGCGATGTTTTGGCAGATGCCGGCGTCTTCAAACGCGATGCCCAGGGTCAAGCTGGCTGGCAGCGGTTCGTTGAACAACTGTAACCAATTTTGACCAAGGAAAGGATGGTTTTGAATGGCAGTAACGCTAAAGGACATTGCAGATCGTGCGGGGGTTTCACTGGCGACGGTATCGCGGGTTTTGAACAATGACCCACAGCTGTCGGTTGGTGAAGAAACACGGCGCAAGATTCTGACGATTGCCGAAGAGCTGTCCTATACTAAAAAACATCGCCGTAGTGCCGCCACCGGTCATAAAATTGCTGTGATTCAGTGGTATTCACCGGCTCGGGAGCTGGATGACCTTTACTACATGAATATCCGACTGGGTGTTGAAAAAGAGGCCCAGCAGGTCGGCTACACAACGGCTACCGTTTTTGATACGCACTTGGAGCAGATTCCAAATGACGTCAGCGGGATCGTTGCAATCGGCAAGTACAGTCAAAAACAGATTGATCAGCTGCAGCGCTTCAACAAGCCGATCGTGGTGATTGACTATGATGTGCTGGCTAATGGCTGTGATTCGGTCTTGCCGGATTTTGATGGCGGCATCAAGCAGGCAGCTGATTTTCTCGTCGAAAAGTATGTTAAGATTGGCATGATTGCAGGTCAGGAAAAAACGACCGACCAAAAGCCGGTCAGTGATTCGCGGCGTGAAACGTTTGCCAAGGCTTTAAAAATACGTGACCTTTATCATTCAGAATGGTTTATGATGGGCGACTACTCAGAAAAGAGCGGTTTTGATCAGATGCAGCGCCTTTTGCAGCTCAAGGATCGTCCCCAAGCCGTTTTGATTGCCAATGATGCAATGGCCGTTGGTGCTTTGCGTGCCTTACACAAAAGCAGATCGACGTACCAAAAGAAATGGCGCTGATCAGTTTTGATGATACGTCAATTACTCATTATACCTATCCAACCCTGACTTCGATTCACGTGCCAACCGATCAAATGGCGGCAATGGGAATCGAGCTGTTGGGACGCCGCTTGCAGAATCCGGATCTGGCTCCGCAGCGGGTAGTAGTCGGTACCAAGCTGATTTTACGGCAGAGTACTGAAAATTGATCCAAAAATCCTAAGTTACACACAAAAATAATTGCAGACTCTCGCTTGGCATTAAGCCGGTGAGAGTTTTTATTTTTTAAAAGATTTTAAATTTTGCAATAAACCCATTTACAAAAAGTAAGTAATTGGTTAAAGTATAGAAAACATACACAACAGACAATCAATCATGAGGTGATAATATGACCAACGAATTTACTAAACTGCAGGCTAAGCGCCGTTCTATCTACAACCTGGGCAAAAACGTCAAGGAAGACAAACAGATGCTGGTTAATCTGATTGAAGAAGCCATCGAACAGTCGCCATCTGCTTTTAACAGTCAGACGGTCCGGGCTGTAATCACGTTTGGCGAAGATTCCGATAAGGTCTGGGACATTGTTTTGGCTGAATTGCGCAAGGTAGTCAAAGACGATGCTGCGTTTGCCAAGACGGAAGCTAAGGTCAACAGTTTTAAAGCGTTCGGGACCATCCTTTACTTTACCGAAACGGCAACCGTCAAGCAGCTGGAAAATGATTTTCCTTCATATGCGGCTAACTTTGCCGGCTGGGCTGAGCAGGCACTTGGCGGCGCTCAACAGGCAGTTTGGGAAGCCCTGTCTGTTCAAGGCCTAGGCGCATCGCTGCAGCACTATAACCCGCTGATTGATGAAGCGATTGCCAAGGCGTTTGATATTCCAGAGACTTGGCAGTTGCGGGCAGAGATGCCATTTGGATCGATTGACGCACCAGCCGGCGAAAAAGACGTCATGCCTGCTGAAAAGCGGTTTAAGGTATTTGGCGCTTGATAAGCTTAATAATAGAGCGATCTGAAAAATTCAGGTCGCTTTTTTAGTAGTAGGCATATTTTTACGATAATCCAATGCCAAATGATACAATGACCAAAATCAAAATGCTGAATGACAAGCAATCAATCGTTTGGCAAGTACGAAATGAGGAATTGAGATGACTGACAAAAACAAGCTGACTGAAATGCAGTATCGCGTCACGCAAGAGGCCGCTACTGAACCACCGTTTACTGGTAAATATGATCAATTTTTTGAAAAAGGCATCTATGTTGACGTTGTTAGTGGCGAGCCGCTGTTTTCTTCGTTGGATAAGTTCGATTCAGGTTGTGGCTGGCCGGCGTTTACCAAACCGATTGCCAAACTCAAAGAAAAGCGTGATCAGTCGTTTGGCATGGAAAGAACCGAAGTGCGCAGTCTGCAGGCTGATTCGCATCTGGGGCACGTTTTTTGTGATGGACCACTGGATCAAGGTGGGCTGCGCTACTGCATTAATTCGGCGGCTTTGCGCTTTATTCCGTATGACCAGCTAAAAGAAGCCGGCTATGGTGAGTATCGCAGCCTATTTGAAGCAGATGATAAGTAACATACATAAATAAAAACCGTACCGGCAGCTGTCAGTACGGTTTATTTATTGTTGATGCTATTAGTCAACGGCTTTGACGATAAACATATCAGCGTGGAAATCAGATGGTGCTTTTGGCGATTGCAGACGGCTCATGACACGTGGTACGAAATAGCCGGCATTCATCAATTCGGCACCGGAGAAGACTTCTGAGCCATCATTGACCGTGTAGCGACGTTCTGGATCCAGCCCTTTGAAGTAGTAGCGGATGTAGGCTGGGTTGGCACCGTTAAGGATTTGATAGCGCATGCCGATAGCCGTCTTTTTATCCGGACTGACGGTTTCCCAGCCATAGACGTTTTCGTTGGTGTCTGGCGTTTCTAGACGATAGAACGTTCCAAACTGGAAGAGCTTGCGATACTTCTTGTAAAAGGCGACCTGCTGCTTGATTTCGGCCTGTTCCTCATCACTAAGCTTAGTGACGTCCAGCTCATAGCCAAAGGCACCGAAGTAGGCGACTTTAGCGCGCATATCAATTGAGGTCAACCGGCCAACCTGATCATTTGGTACAGCTGAAACGTGGGCACCCCACATTGAAGGCGTGTAGCCATAGGAGGTACCGTCTTGAATCTTGATGCGCTCAACGGCGTCAGTGTCATCGCTGCACCAGGCTTGTGGCGCGTAGTACATCATCCCGAGGTCAAAGCGGCCACCACCAGATGCACACGATTCAAACAAGACGTTCGGAAAGGCTTTGGTCAGGCGGTCATAGAGGTCATAGACACCTAGAATATAGCGGTGCGAGAATTCCAATTGCTGATCGAAAGGAAGGTTGGCGCCGTACATTTCGGTGATGTTACGATTCATGTCCCATTTAATGTAGTCCAGCTTGGCATCTTGAATAATGTGGCTCATCAATTTAAACAGATAGTCAACGACTTCCTTGCGGCTCATGTCCAAGACGAATTGATGGCGACCCGGTGTTTGACCACGACCTGGCGTCTTGATCATCCATTCAGGGTGCGTTTCATAAAGCTTGCTGTCAATTGAGATCATTTCTGGTTCAAACCACAGCCCAAACTTCATGTCCAGATCGTGAACACGCTTGGCAAATTCGGCAATGCCATGATTGAACTTCTTTTCGTCAACAAACCAATCACCCAAGCTGGAGCGGTCGTCATCGCGATGTCCAAACCAACCATCGTCAAGCACGAACATTTCGATGCCTAATTCCTTGGCACGTTCAACGATTGGCATTAATTTGTCTTCGGTAAAGTCCATGAATGTGGCTTCCCAGTTGTTGATCAGAATTGGCCGTTCCTGGTGGGCAAAGTGCGGGTTAATCAAGTGCTGGGCATAAAAGACGCCCAATTGCTGGGAAAGTGCATTAAAGCCATTGTCGGTATAGCTGAAGATGGCTTCTGGAGTTTGGAAAGAGTCGCCTTCATTAAGCTTCCAGCCGAATTCATCAGGATTGATACCAATTAAGACGCGAGTAGTATCGAATTGATCAACCTCGATTGAATCCAAGAAGTTGCCTGAGTAGACAAAGTTAAAGCCGAAAACAGCGCCTTGATTATTGTCAGTGTGTGGCCGGGCCAGCATAAAGAATGGATTTTCCTGATGACTGGAAGCCGTCCGCAGACTCGAAATGCTTTGCGTACCCGGTCGCAGATGGCTGCGATGCAGATGCCGTTCACGCGACCAGGAGCCGGCAAATTGGATAAAGTCGTAGTCTGCATCTGGCAGATCCAATTGCGCACTCAAGGTACGGTTCAAAAAGACGGTCTTACCGTGGTTGACAAACGTTGCACTGCGCACGATCACGTCTTCATCGGCAAAAACGGTATAGTGCAGCTGCAATTCCAGGTCGCCATCCATTAATTTAACGGTCAGCGTTTGTGAATCATTGCTATCATCGGCAAACGTTGAAGGCAGCTTTTCAAGGCGTTCCTTGCCGTTTTTGATTTCATAGTCGCGGTATTGGAATTCCGAGGTCCGTGAGCCGTTTGGATATGTGATCTGAAAAGCAGGATAGCGGTAGTCGCCCTTGCCCAATCCAGCGTATTCCTGCTTTAGCAGCTCAGCTTGAAACTCAACGTCTTCATCGGTACGCGTGTTGGTACAGTCGTGTTCTTCACGCGTGTTGAGATTGGCATAGTCGTCTTTGAAGGGGATCTTTGGACCATAGTAGAGCTGTCCCAGTGACCCATCCTCGATAACGTGGAAGACATAGCTGGTGTGCTTGGTCTGCAGGTGAAACAGTTGATTGTTGGCATTAACTTGGATACTCATATTAAATTCCTCCATGAATAAATGACAAACAAAAAGCCCGACTGCTGCAGTCGAGCTTTTTTAAGGCCAACCGACTTTTTGATCATTCAATTAGTCTAATTAGTCTTTTTTGACTTCAATTTGCATAATGGTGTCGCCAACCTTGACTTCGCCATCTTTCTTGACGTAGGTCAAAGTATACTTAGGTGCCTTTTCAGACTTGGTAAAGGCAATCATAACCGTATCGTCATGACCAGCCTTCTTGATTGCTGGTGCCCAGAATTCCATCAGCTTTTCGCCGGCCGCAACGTGCTGGCCTTTGACGACATAGTTGATAAATCCAGTCCCACGCATCTGCACCGTATCAACACCGACGTGAATCAGAACCGGAACGCCATTGTTGGTTTCCAGACCGATTGCATGACGAGTAGTCGGGAAGTCTGCAACCACAGTTCCTGAGAATGGTGCAAAGACTTGCCCATCAGATGGCTTGATGGCAATACCAAGCCCCATCGTGCCATCAGCAAATGGCTTAGAGCCTACCTGAGACAGTGGCATCAAAGTACCGCTGACTGGTGCCTTGAAGTCGATGACCAGATCTTCAGCCAGGTTGGCATCTTCAGCCAGTTCTTCCCGAACGCTGTCATTGCCTTCCAGGTGTTGGTGCCAAGATTGTTCCAGTTCGTCAACGATTTGAGCGTGCATCTTCTCATCCAGCTTAACCTTGCTCTTGAAGCACAGGACACCTAAAAGAATCAGAATTGCAGGAACGGCGAACATCATAAGCTTGAAGATCCCCGCACCGTGAGCCGTAATGTCGGATGCCGTAGCGCCAGAGATCATGCCAGCAGCTGTAGCTGTCATCCCAACGACACCGCCGGCAACGGCACCACCGAACTTGTCCAACAGTGGACGAACGGAAAGCGTAACGGCTTCGTCACGGTGACCAAGCTTCAATTGACCATATTCAACCGAGTCAGTGATGATCATCAAAACAACCATGAAGATCAGTGGCTGTGGTAGCATGTAAATGGCACCACCAAGAATAACCATTGGCAGAGATTGACCGGCAAAGGCAAAGATTGCCAAACCAATCAGCAGAACCAGGATTGAGTAATAGAAGACCTTCATCCGACTGAACTTCTTAGCCAGAGCAGGGAACAGAGCAACCGTAACGGCACCAATAACGCCGTTGATTAGTGCATACAGCGTGTAGGTGCTTGCCCGACCCAGAATATAGGTGAAGTAGTACAGTTGGAAGGAATTAACGATTTGAACCCCAGTCGTGTAAACCAGGTAGGTAACAGCAATTGCCATTAATTGGTCGTTGTGGAGCAGAACCCCAAAGACCTTCTTGAAAGTCGTGTTTTCCTTGTTTTCACGCAGTTCGTTCTTCTTTTCGTGCGTGAAAACACCAACTCCGCAGGCCGTGATTGCGGAAATCGCGGCAACGATTGCGGCAAAGGCAAACCAACCGCGGCTATCACCGGAGCCACCATTTGAGGAGAGCGAGAATGCCAAAACGATTGGCATAACGACCACGCCGACCAGCTGACCACCAAGCGTGGAGCCAACCCGGGCAAAGGTAGCCGTCTTTTCACGTTCTGCCGAGTCAAATGAGATGGCAGGAATCATTGACCAGAAAGCCACGTCGTTAAAGGAATAGAAGATATCCATCGTAATATATAAAATTGCAAATACGACGAGGTACAAAACTGGATTCTTGTAAGTCAGACCCCACAGATTAGTGAACAGCAGGGAAATTGTAACGGCAGAAACGATACCACCGGCAACAACCCATGGCTTAAAGTGTCCCCATTTAGTATCGGTCTTGTCGATAACGTTACCGATAAATGGGTCAATGAACAATTCAACGATCCGCAGCACCATAATGGTAATCGTAATGAAAGAAACCATGTGGGCTGCTTGGCCACCACTGTTGCTGTTGAACAGGTGACCGGTAACAAACATCATAAAGTACGTTGACAGCATCCCGTAGAACATATCGTGCCCGAAAGCACCAAACGAATATGCTACTCGAGAAGCCATCGATTGTGATTTGGAACTCGCCTCATTCATAATCTAGCCTTCCTCCTTGAAAAGACATTTACTTAAAACTCTCTGGAATTATATTAAGCGCTTTCAAAAATTAAATCAATAAAAAATAGTAAAAAATTTAGTTAAAAATACTTGTTAAAAAATGATCAAAACGTTTCCAATGCGACATAACGGTCTTTGTAGTACAGATAAAAAATGATAAAAAATTGGCGAACCTTATCAATTGTTAGTGGTACTAATTTTCGGGAATCAATCAAAAACGCCCTTGCGAAATCGTTTACAATAAACGTAAAATACGGACTCTATATACGTTGTTACCGAACGAACAAACTAAATCTAAAAATAATTGTTCACTTTTTATAAATAACAGTGTAAAATAAGCTTTCGGATATAGATGAACTTAATTTGTGAGTGAAATAACGATACGAAAACAAGGGCTTTTGGCATCTTGCAACCGCAATAGTTTGAACAATAAATTCAAGATGAGCGGGTCTGATCGGAAATGATCCCGGTGAGACCGGTGAGACCCTTTAATTGGAAATAATTTTTGGCGGTCGGTTATTTGAACATGAACTTATTAATGCATCGTTATTGCAATCCAAATTAACGGAAGGATGGAATATCGCATGAAACGTTATCGCTTTGCTCGACTGTCACTGGGCTGGCAGATTATGATCGGACTCGTCTTGGGGATTATCGTTGGGGCTATGACCTACCAAAATACTGGTGCCATCAAGGTAATGCAGAGCCTGGGTACGATTTTTCTACGGCTGATTCAGATGATCGTAATGCCGATTGTGATCTCATGTTTAACGATCGGGATTGCCAATATTGGTGACATTAAGAAACTAGGCCGGATTGGGGTTAAAACGCTGATCTACTTTGAAGTTTTAACGACAATCGCGCTTTTGCTGGGGATGATCGTCGGCAACGTCTTGCATCCTGGTACCTACATCAACATTCACGATCTGCATGCCTCGGATATTTCACAGTATCTGACGACTGCCAAATCGGCATCCAAGCATAGTGGCATCTGGGACCTTTTGATCTCAATCGTACCAACCAACATCTTTAAGTCGATTGCAGACGGTGACATGCTGCCAGTAATCTTTTTCTCGGTCTTCTTTGGTTTGGGCGTGGCCTCACTGGGCGAAAGCGGCAAGATCATCATCGACTTTATGAATGCCATTTCCGAAACGATGTTCAAAGTTACCAACTGGGTAATGAAGTTCTCGCCAATTGGGGTCTTTGGGCTGATCGGGATGACAATTGCCGAAATGGGTCTCAAGGCGTTGCTGCCATTAGGATTGTTTGTTGTAATTGCCTATGCAACGATGGTTATCTTCGTGGTTGTCGTTTTGGGTATCGTGGCCAAGATTTTCCATCTGCGCTACTGGAAGACAATGCACGTTGTTATGGAAGAAATCGCAATTGCCTTTTCAACGGCCAGCTCAGAGGCTACGCTGCCACGGCTGATGGCTAAGACCCAAAAGATGGGGGTCGACAAAGGGATTGCCTCATTCGTTATTCCAACCGGCTACACGTTCAACCTGGATGGTTCGGCAATCTATCAAGCACTGGCCGCACTGTTTTTGGCTCAGGCTTATGGCATTCATTTGACGATTGCCCACCAGATTACGCTGCTGGTTGTCTTGATGATTACCTCTAAGGGGATGGCCGGGGTGCCAGGGGCATCATTTGTTGTCTTGTTGGCTTCGGTATCAACAATTGGCGTGCCAGTTGCCGGATTGACGTTTATTGCCGGTATCGATCGATTCGTTGATATGGGACGGACGGCTGTCAACGTGGTCGGCAACACGATTGCTACGCTGGTTATCGGTCAATCCGAAAAATCATTGGATCACGAAAAATACAATCAATATCTGGATAACTACCAAGGTTAAAAATAAAGCATCGCTGTAAATCTCAGCGATGCTTTTTTGTATAATTAGTTATACATGAGTTTATAGGAGGAAAATAATGGAAAAACAGCTTAAGCGCAGTGAAGTGCCCCAAGAGCTCAAGTGGGACCTGACGCTGCTTTACAAATCTGATGACGCAATGGAAACAGCACTGCAAGAAACCGAACAAAAAGCGGCAGCCTTGGCCAAAACTGCCGGCAGCTTTGCCAGTGACGGCAAGACGTTTTTAAAGAACCTGAACGAAAATAAAGCCATCAGCGAAGAATTAGAGCGCGAATTCGTTTATGGGATGCTACGCCGCGACAGTGATACAACGGACTCGATGGCCGTAACGCTGTACGGGATGGTCGTTAATGCTGCTACTAAGATTGAGGCCGAGCTGGCATTCGTTCAACCAGAGATTACGGCAATCAGTGATAACGACTTTGAAAAATTGATGCAAAGTGAGCCGGGACTGACTGAGTATCAGTATGAAATGACCAAACTGCGGCGGCAAAAAAAGCACGTCCTTTCCAAAGCCGAAGAAACGCTGCTAAGCCGCTTGAACAAGTCGTTGGATAGTGCTGAAGAAATTTATAACACGCTCAATGATGCCGACTTGAAGTTTGGCAAGGTGCATGATGAAAACGGCCAGCTGGTTGAGCTGACACATGGCAACCGTAGTCAATTCAATGAGTCGCAAAACCGTGCCGTGCGCAAGGAAGCCGTTTTGGCCTACGAAAAGCCGTACCATGAACTGCGCAATACATTTGCCCAGACTTTGAACAGCTTTATCGGCACCGAAAATGCGCTAGCTCAGGTTCGTCATTATCCAAGTGCACGGGCAGCGGCTTTAGGAGCCAATAATATTCCTGAAAGCGTCTATGATACCTTGGTAAAAACCGTCAATCAGCATCTGGATCTGGTCTATCGCTGGTATGCGCTCAAGAAACGTGTTTTAGGCTTGGACAAAATGTACAAATATGATGTTAATGTACCATTAGCTGGTGAAGATATGCTCAAGACGACTTTTGAGCAGGGTAAGCAGCTGACCTGGGATGCGCTGCAAGTGATGGGACCAGAATATCTTAAGGGGCTAAAAGATGAATTTGATCATCGCTGGATCGATGCGGCCGAAAATATTGGCAAGCGTTCCGGTGGCTATCAAGTCGGTGTCTACACGGCTAATCCGTTTATTTTACTAAACTGGACCGATAAACTTTACAGTACGTTCGTTTTGGCGCATGAGTCCGGTCATGCCATGCATAGTTGGCTGGCTCAGCAGGTGCAGCCTTCCGAGTATGCCGATGCTCCCATCTTTTTGGCTGAGGTCGCCTCAACGTTTAATGAAAACATTTTGACTGACTATCTGCTGGAAAAATATCAAGATGATCCTAAAAAGCTGATCTTTATTTTGGAACAATACATTACCGGTTTTATCGGTACGATCTATCGGCAGACGCAATTTGCTGAATTTGAGGATGCCGCCTACAAGGCTGAACAAAGTGGCCAAACGCTGACGGCCGATTTCTTAGATGAGCTGAGCGGTAAGCTGGTTAATAAGTACTATGGACCTACGATTGAAGAAACTGGGACACGAACGCAGAGCTGGGCCTATGTACCGCATTTTTACATGAACTATTATGTTTACCAGTATGCAACGTCATGGGCAATTTCAACGGCGCTTTCTGAAGCGGTCTGGCAGCGTGAGCCGGGCGCCTTGGATCGTTATTTGGACCTATTACGTGCGGGTGGCAGTGATGATCCGGTAACGCTTTTAAAGCGCGCAGGCATTGATGTAACCGACAGTGCCTACCTAGAACGGGCCTTTGCCTTGTTTGAAAAGCGCCTGGATCAAATCGAAAAGCTGCTCTAAAACACAAAACAGCTGTGGCCAATGTCGTCGCAGCTGTTTATTTATTATGATTGCTTTTATGACTCTTTAACTGCTTCCGGCTGAGGTAATTTAACGCCACGGTGATTGACGCTGGTTGAAAAGACGATCTGGGTGCTGGTCTTGCCAAAGCGCTGCTGAATCTCATTGATAAAGTCATCGAGATCTGAGGTCGAAGGAAATACAACTTCCATAACCTCAGAAAAATCCCCGGTAACACAATTGCATTCGATTACGTTGGGAACCTGAGCAATATAAGGATAGAATTCCTTTTTTTGGCGTGGTTCCAGCTGCAATTGAACGAAGGCCTTGACGTGGTAGTCCAGCTTTTCGAGATTGACGCTGGTGTGAAAGCCAGTGATGATGCCGGACTTTTCCAGTTTGTTGATGCGAGCGGCAATGGCTGGTGAGGAAATATAGCAGGCAGCGGAAAGTTCTTTTAACGATACGCGGGCATTTTCCTGCAGCATGTTGATAATTTGACGATCGATCTTGTCCAATGAAATCCACTCCTTTTAACTAATCACAAATTAATGTCTTTAAATTGTGAAAAAATACAATGTAAATGGTTTATTGTCAAAATAATTTAGCTAATTATTACTTTTTACCATATAAAAATCAAATGATTCCGCTATCATTATGGTACAATAAGGATAACAATTAAGTCGTGTGAATTGGAGGTCATAACTATGAATCAAGAATATCAAAACATTCTCGTCCCGGTTGACGGATCCAAGCAAGCTGAACGGGCACTGAACAAGGCGATTGCGGTTGCAAAGCGTAACGATGCACATATCGACATTTTAAACGTTATCGATACGCGGGCAATGGCATACAACTTTGCTGGCATGTCAGACAGCAGCATTGCCTACCAGCTGGTCGACAAGTCAAAGGACTACTTAGATGAGCTTTACGACAACGCTAAGCAAAAGCAGGGCTTTGACAACATCGACATCCACATTCGTCTGGGAAACCCGAAGACGGTTATTTCCTTTGATTTCCCACGCGATCACCAAAATGATCTGATCATGATGGGTGCCAGCGGCCTGACGCGTCTGCAACGGGCAATGGTTGGTTCAGTTACGTCCTTTGTTAAGCGGAATGCCCCAGTTGACGTACTGGTTGTGCGGACCGACTTAAACAACGAGGTACCAGCTGACGACAAGGACGCTAAGAAAAAATAAGCTTAATTAAATAAACCATTCCAAGGTCGTAATTCGAGTTATCGGGTTACGGCTTTTTGATATTTTAACACTCATTTTGATATGTGACGATTATGTTTTTAATAAATTTCTCATCTTTTCTTGCCAAGGTGCTGACTTCTCCCATATAATTAACTCGCATCAAACTATTTTGGAGGGATATTTATTTATACGATTCGCAAGGCCGAGCCAGAAGACGCCGGCCAGATAGTACCGTTAATGTCTTTGATTTATGATGAAATGGAGCTGGAGGAGTTTGAGTCGGTTCCCGATGAAGCCCCCCAGAGGATGATTTATAATGCTTACCGCGACCGAGCACTGCTTGGCTATGTGGCAACCACGTTTGTCGCAGAAGTCGATGGCCGAGTCGTGGGGATGGCGTTTGGCTATCCAGACAACAACGAAACTGCGGTCAACCGAGTATATCAAGAAGCCGCGGCCCCAATTCCATCAATTCGCGATGTTAATTTCTTCGCGGATCCGGAGTCATTTGCCAACGAGTTTTATCTGGATTCACTGGCAGTTGATGCCAATTATCGTGGTATGGGGATCGCAACGGCTTTGATTGATGCGATTATTAAACATGCCGCTGCTTTGGAATATGAAACGATCGGTTTAAATGTCGACGTCGCCAATCCAAAGGCAGAACGGCTATACCGTCGCTTGGGATTTGACGATGCAGGTCAAATTATGATTGGTGATCACTGGTATCGCCACCTACAACGATCAACTTCCCAAGCACTGTTAACTGAATAATAAATAAAGCGTCCTGCCAGTTGCGGGACGCTTTTTGAGTTCAGAATAAAAAAGCGCCGAACACTAGGGATCGACGCTTTGAAATCAAGTCTAATTGATTTTTATTGTTCGACGTACCAGCCGTAGTGGAAGTTGCCTGGGCGGTCAACACGTTCGTACGTGTGAGCACCGAAGTAGTCACGTTGTGCTTGCAGCAGGTTGGCAGGCAGAACTTCAGCACGGTAGGAGTCGTAGTAGTTGATGGCAGCAGCCAGGGATGGTACAGGAATACCAGCGTTGATGGCCATGGATACGACTTCACGCGTAGCCTTTTGGTACTTCTTGGCAATGTCTTTGAAGTAGTCGTCCAGCAGCAGGTTCTTCAGCTCAGGATCCTTTTCAAAGGCATCCGTAATCTTTTGCAGGAATTGTGCACGGATAATGCATCCTTCACGCCAGATTTGAGCCAGTTCACCAAACTTCAGGTTCCAGTCGTAGCGTTCGGAGTCGATCCGCATTTGTTCGAAACCTTGTGCGTAGCTCATAACCTTACCGAAGTAGAGGGCTTCACGAACCTTTTCAACCAGTTCCTTCTTTTGGTCGTCAGTAAGCGTTGGCTTTTCAACATCTTCTGGCAGAACCTTGCTTGCAGCCACACGTTCGTCCTTCAGCATGGAGATGTAACGTGCGTAAACGGCTTCCGTGATAACGGATTGTGGAGCACCACCGTCAAGGGCAGTTTCAGAACTCCACTTACCAGTACCCTTGTTGGCACCACGGTCAAGGATCATGTCAACGATAGGCTTGGACTTGTCTTCACCCAGGTCATCCTTGCGAGTCAGGATGTCAGCGGTGATTTCAACCAGGTAGCTGTCCAGTTCGCCCTTGTTCCATTCAGCGAAGATGTCAGCCATTTCGTCAACGGAAAGGCCCAGAACATTACGCATAATGTTGTAGCTTTCGTCGATCAGTTCTTCGTCACCGTATTCGATACCATTGTGAACCATCTTTACGTAGTGGCCGGCACCGTTAGGACCGATGTAGGAAACACATGGCTTGCCGTCTTCAGCCTTGGCAGCGATTTGCGTCAGGATAGGTTCAACCAGGTCATAAGCTTCCTTTTGGCCACCAGGCATCAGGGAAGGACCTTGCAGGGCACCCAGTTCACCACCGGAAACACCCATGCCGATGAAGTTGATGCCGGATTCATCCAGCTTAGCGTTCCGTGCCATCGTGTCGTGGAAGTTGGTGTTACCACCGTCGATCAGCACGTCACCCTTGTCAAGCAATGGCAGGAGTTCTTCAATAACAGCGTCAGTTGGCTTGCCGGCCTTAACCATCATCAGGATACGACGAGGCTTTTCCAGAGAGTTGACGAATTCTTCAACCGTGTAGCTAGGAATCAGCTTCTTGTCGCTGTGGTCACGCATCATTTCATCGGTACGTGAACGGCTACGGTTGTATACACCAACAGTAAAGCCGCGGCTTTCAATGTTCAGTGCCAGGTTCTTGCCCATAACGGCCAAACCAACAACACCAATTTGCGCTTTTTGATCTGACATTGTGTTGTCACACTCCTTAAAAACTTAATTACATCATTTACAGAAACTATTATACCAGAAAGCGCTAAAAGTTGAAGAAATATTTGCTAAACCTTGCACAATCTTTACATTAAACTAATCGATAAAATATGAAAAATTAAGTAAAAAGCTCAATCAACTGAAAAACAATTGTTTGAGCTTTAAGTAAAAATTTTTCACAAAACCGATTAAATCGATCTTTGATTTTAGTGATTCAGATGGTAAACCCATTGACGGCCATCGCGTGCCAGCAGCTCATCAGAAGCAGCTGGGCCCATTGAACCAGGCGTGTAGTTAGGGAATTGAGGTTCTTCAATGTCCCACAGCTTACGGATAACGTCAACGAACTTCCATGCGTAGGCAATTTCAGCCCATGATGCAAAGTTGGTGTGGTTGCCTTCCAGTGCATCGTGGAAGAGACGTTCGTATGGTTCTGGTGATTCGTTCTTGGCTTCGTCGCTTTGCAGGTACTTCAAGTCAACTGGTTCAGTGGTAAAGCCTTGGCCGGCGCGCTTAGCGTTCAAGCGCAGTGAGAAGCCGGAGTTTGGTTCAACAAAGATCGTCAAAACGTTGGAGTTCAGAGATTGTTCGCTCTTCATCCGTGGGTTGGCAAAGATGTCGATCAGTGGCTTCTTGAAGACAACATCGATGCGGGTGAACTTGTCAGCCAGCTTCTTACCAGTCCGTACGTAGAAAGGAACGCCAGACCAACGGTAGTTGTCAAACATTAATTTGGCAGCGACAAAAGTTTCCGTAATGGAGTTTGGATCAACACCATCTTCATTACGGTAGGCATTCGTGTCGTCACCGGCACCGTATTGGCCACGAACAAAGTTGGCAGCTGCTTCTGATGGCGTGTAGACCCGCAGTGAGCGCAGTGCCTTGATCTTTTCAACCCGGACGTCGGAGTCGGTAAAGGCAACTGGTTGTTCCATTGCCAGTTGAGCAACGATTTGCATGATGTGGTTTTGCACCATGTCACGCAGAGCACCGGATTGGTCGTAGTAGCCGGCACGTTCTTCAACACCCAGCTTTTCGCTCAGCGTAACTTGAATGTTGTCGATGTAGCGGTTGTTCCACAATGATTCGATGATCGTGTTGCCAAAACGCAGTGCTTGGATGTTTTGAACCATTTCCTTACCCAGGTAGTGGTCAATCCGGAAGATCTGGTTTTCGTTGAACGTTTGTGACAGTTCGTCGTTCAGCTTCTTAGCTGATTCGTAGTCACGACCAAATGGCTTTTCGATAACCAGACGATTGAAGCCATCCTTGGTCAGCAGGTCTTGGTTCTTCAGGTTCAAGGCGATCGTGCCAAAGAATTGAGGCGCCATGGACATGTAGAACAGGCGGTTGCCTTCAGCGCCAAATTGCTTGTCCAGTTCTTCCAGGCGTTGCTTAAGCACAGTGTAGTGTTCAGGCTTGGTAACGTCATGGGATTGGAAGAAGAAGTGCTTAGCAAATGCCTGAGCCTGGCCTTCTTTGTTTTCCATACCGTTAACGGACTTCAGCACCATTTGTTGGAAGTCCTCATCGCTCAGCGGACGCCGAGAAGTACCAAGCAGAGCAAAATGTTCTGCCAGGTAGCCTTTCTTGTAAAGGTTGAATAATGATGGGTACAGCTTGCGTTGTGCAAGGTCGCCGGCTGCCCCGAACAGCGTAATTAAAGCTTTATTTTCCTTAGCCAAAATGTTCACTCCTTCTGAAAATATCAGAAAATCACTCTAACGCTTAAATTATATACTTTTATGTTCAAAACTGCACTAGAAAGCGTCCTCACTTTTTGTCAAAGCTTAAAATGGACCACGCCAACAAAAAGCGCGTTCTGGGGTTTTGTCAAACGCTTATCAAGTAATGGTATAGGCCGAAATAAAATTTTATTTTCAAGTTCAGCATTGATCTGACGTTAAAGCAATCGTTTGCACAAGTTGGAATTTTTAGTAAAAAAAGAAAGGCAATTCGTCATGTCCTTAAAAGAACGTGTTTCCTTGCCTTTTCTCAAAAAACGCCGAAAATCAGCTTACGACTGATTTTCAGCGTTTGAACTGCCAATCAGCTATTGCGCTGAGGCATTATTATCTATACGTGGTTAAGCGGTTGAGTTAAGCTCCGGCGGAAAATTTTATTTCAATTAGTCAACGTATGGCTTGCGCTCGCTTAAAACACCAAAAATAGTGAAGACAGCAGCAACCAGCATGGTAGTCAATTCTCCAGTAAACCATGAGCCGCTGGCAGCCTTTAGATTACCAACGACCATCGGACCAACTGCGGCCAGCAGATAGCCTAATGATTGAGCCATGCCGGACAGTTTACCCGTATCAACCGGAGTTTTGGTCTTTAAGCTGAACAAGGTCATGATCAAGGCAAACGTTGATGAGGTTCCAATTGCCAAGAACAGGCTGACAAAGACAAACCAGCCAAAGCTATGGAATGGCAGCATCAAGCCAAGATAGCCCAAAATCGTGAAGATACCGGCACCGAGAATCAGCGGTGTCCGGTTACTCAGCTTGGTTGCCCATAACGGTGCCAGAAAGGCTCCTGGCATGGAGAACAGCTGGAACAGTCCGGCAATCAGGCTGGATTGATTATTGCTCAATCCGGCGCTGATGGCAATTGATGGCAGCCAAGCGACTGTCGTGTAGAAGACAAATGAGGACAGACCAAAGTAGACCAAGATCAGCCAGGCTGTCTTGTTTTTCCACATGTTAATGCCAGCGCTTGCAGATTCGCTGGTTCCGCGCCGGTTGAAGCGCAGATTTGGCAGCCATAATACCAATGTTGCCAAAACCATCATGCTGAGGAGTATTACCGAGAACTGCCAGCTGCTGCTTTGAGCAATTGGCGTGATGGCGTAGGCGCCGATGGCCGAGAACAGGGCCAAAGAAACGTTGTAAAGACTGGTCATTGACCCGATTCGATCAGGCAGGTTCTCAGTAATGATGGCTGGTAAAAGCACGTTTAAAAAGGTAATGCCAACCCCAACGAGCAGGGTACCAATCATTAGCGAAGAATAGCTGAGAATGCGCAGCCAGGAACCAGCAAAAAGAATCAGCAAAGCGATTGCGATCGTTAACTCATTGCCCAAACGTTGACCGATCATTGGCACTACGACTGCAATCAGACCAAAGCAGATCAAGGGAATCGTAGTCAGAATGCCCAGGCTGGTAGTGGCAACGTGAAACGAAGCAGCAATACTGCCAACGATTGAGGGAATCGAGGTTATCGGCGTCCGCATGCAGGCGCCTAGCAGGAAAATGCCTAAAATCAAAAAGGCGCTATGTTTGCGCGTATTGTTCAAAATATCATTCCTTTCGTATGGTGAATCAATTTAAATTAGTTATTTATTTCCGCTTTCCTAAGACCACGTCATTGTAACATGAATTTGCACAAAGTTTAACGATTTACATGCAACAAAATTAAGATGAACGTCAAAATGCAGTATTCGTCGCAATAAACGACCATTCACGCTTATCTAGCTCTTTTTTGAATCGAAGTCGTGATTTGACGAATGACCTATGGCTCCCTATAATTTAAAAGAACACTTTATCGGAGGAAAACTATGACGGCAAAAATCTATCCGTATTTGACTTTTGAAAATGCGCGTGAAGCCATGCACTATTACGTGGAACAGTTTGGCGCCGAAATCATTTACCGTCAGCCGCTTTCAGCAGCACAAGCCGAGAGTTTGGGACTGGCACTGGATGATTTGGATGCTACAACGGCACATGGCGAGTTTTCAATTGTCGGACAGAAAATCGTCTGTGCCGATGCAACGATGGGCAATCCCCAGACCTCTTCTTTAATTTCGCTGCTTTTGGATTTTGGTGGTGATGAGGCTGGTGCCAAGGCATTGTTTGAGCGCCTGGCTGCAAGTGACGCTCAGCGCGTGACCTTACCTTTTGGCCTTCATGAACTAGGCGGCAATTTAGGTCAGATTGTTGACCAGTATGGGATTACCTGGCTGATCAGCGCGGGTATTCCGCAAGAATAGATTTTCTGAAATAAATAAGAGGCTGGGAATTAACTATTATTTTCTAGCTTCTAACTAAGAAAATGCGAACTATGATTTTTGATTTAATCAAAAAT
>NZ_CANCWQ010000013.1:0-49879 GCF_947381555.1 Limosilactobacillus pulli | reverse complement strand
TCTAGCCAATTTTAAATGCCCTCCAAATATAAGATGAATTTTCTATTTCATCTGTATACTTAGAGGGCATTATAGCCGTGTTATTTCCTTAAGGGGGTTTTTGCATTTCAAGTTATTCGACAATGAATAGACTAGAGTTGCTTTATGGCTATCAAAAGACAGCTAACACAAAGAGAAATTGAGAACCAAGCAATTTTGGAAGCAATCTATCAGATTGAAAAACGCCATCAGAACTGTGCTGGTCATAAAAAAAGTAACCACGATTTTAAACAATGAGAATGGGAAAAATCAAGAAATTCCAGAATACACCTTTTCGTTTGCTTTTCGTATCAATATTAAGCGTGTGCGTCGAATCATGCGGAAGCACGGCATTAAAGCCAATGTCCGTCAGAAAAAACGCAACCGCAAGCAGGAACAACAACAGTATCAAGAGGATAACTTATTGGAACGGAAATTTATTCAGGTAGCGCCGAATCTGGTGTGGGTGTCCGATACGACAGAACTAACCTACGGTCGCAATAACAAGGTTTGTTTACACGTAGTTTTGGACTTATACGGTCGTTATGTGCTCAGTTATCATATTTCGCCAACTGAGACAGCAGAAGCCGCAATTGAAGCCTTTAAACGCGCCGCTAAGCAGGCTGGGACCTTCGCACCAATGATTCATCGTGGCGCTGCCTATACCTCAAATGACTTCAATAACTATTTAACCAGCAACAATAGTAAGCACAGTCTCTCTGCGCCCGGCACTCCGGCTGATAACGCAGTGATTGAGCACTATTGGGGCGATTTTAAGTACATCTGGATGGCGCATCATCCACATCCGCAAACTTTGGCAGAACTGAAAGATTTGGTTAAACAGGGTGTTGAATACTTCAACACAGTCGAGATTTCCAGCAAACGAAACAACCTCACCGCGGAGGACTTCCGCAATGAGGCCGTATAGACTAATTTTTTATTTTTTTAAGTGTTACATTGACAGGGTACAGTACCAAGTCCAATGCCATAAAATCGCGGCCAGCAAAAAAAGACCATCTTCAAATAGCTGAAGATGGCCTTTTTTGTTCGTGGTTTGATGAAAAATAGGGAAGGGTGGGTTATTTTTTGATCAGATCAGGATCGTTTTTGCCGGGATTTAATTCAACGATCTTGCCAGTCTGAGCATAAACAATCCATTCGGCAATATTGACGATATGGTCGCCAACACGTTCCAGTTGCCGGCTGATGATCAAGTAGACGTCAGAAGCTTTTAGCTGCTGCTTGTCTTTAACCTGCTGATTTAAAACCAGTTGCCGCAGCTGCAGGTAGAGCCGGTCAACCTTAATGTCTTCGCTGGCAACGGCATAGGCAGCGTCACTGTCATCGTTGACGTAGGCTTCGTCAACCTTATCCAGCATCTGACGCACTTGGTAGGTTAATTGCTGAATCAGTTTTTCGGCGGCAGTGAAGGTTGGCTTGTCAGACATGCGCAATGTTTGGCAGGCAATGTGGATCGCGGCGTCGCCAATTCGTTCCATATCAGAACTGGCTTTGAGAATTGACATGGTTTCACGAAAATCATAGGCCATGGGATTTTTGCGAATCAAGACGTCAAAAACGTTCTTTTCCAATTCGATTTCTGCTTCATTGACCTGCTGATCTTTAGAAATTACCTGTTTGGCCAGAATCATATTGTGTTCCAAAAAAGATTTGGTTGCTTGATGAATCTGTGAGCTGACCAGTGTCCCCATGGCAACGAACTGCTTTTTTACCTTTAAGATTTCTGCTAGATTTTGATCTCCCATTATAAACTCCTTTTAGCCGAAGCGCCCATTCAAGTAGTCATCAGTCAGCTGGTTGTCTGGCTTTTCAAACATCTGCTTGGTTAAGTTGAATTCAATCAAAGAACCATTGAGCATAAATGCCGTGTAGTCAGAAATACGGGCAGCCTGCTGCATGTTGTGCGTTACAATGACGATCGTGTATTCATCCTTTAGCTTCATCAGCGTTTCCTCAATCAAGCCGCTGGAAATCGGGTCCAAGGCACTGGTTGGCTCGTCCAGCAAGATGATTTTAGGTTTGACGGCCAGCGTGCGGGCAATACAGAGTCGCTGCTGCTGACCACCGGAAAGACCCAGACCGCTTTTTTTCAGATCGTCTTTGACTTCATCCCATAAGGCAGCCTGTTTGAGACTTTCTTCAACGATCTGATCCAGCTGTGTTTTGTCTCTGATACCGCCGATCCGTGGTCCATAGGCAACATTGTCATAGATAGAAAGCGGGAAGGGAACGGGTTGTTGGAAAACCATGCCAATCTGCCGCCGCAGCTCAACCATGTCTTCTTTTGGATCATAAATGTCTTGATCGTTAAACAGGATCTGACCTTCAACTGTGGCGTTGTCGTCAAGGTGCATGCGATTGAAGCATTTTAACAGGGTTGACTTGCCACAGCCTGATGGGCCGATCAAAGCCGTGATCTTGTCTTGTTCAATCTCCATGTTGATGCCGTGCAGTGCTTCTTTAGTGCCATATTTGAGCACCACGTTTTTACATTTAAGAATTTTTTCCATGATGCCCTCCTAGCCGAAGTTACCGGATACGTAGTCGTTGGTGGCCTTGATCTTTGGATTGCTGAAGATGTCTTTGGTAGAGTTGAATTCCAGGACATGTCCTAAGTAGAAGAAGGCACAGTAGTCTGAACAGCGAGCGGCCTGCTGCATGTTGTGCGTCACAATGATAATCGTGTGGTCTTTTTTCAGAGCCTGCATCGTTTCTTCCAGCTTAGAAGTTGAGATGGGGTCCAAGGCACTGGCCGGCTCATCCATCAAGATAATTTTAGGATTCATCGCCAGTGAACGGGCAATGCAGAGACGTTGCTGCTGACCACCAGAAAGGGAAAGCGCGCTGCGGTCAAGCGAGTCTTTGACCTCATCCCAGAGGGCCACGCTCTTTAAGGATTCTTCGACCATTTGATCTAGTTTTTGTTGGTCTTTGATGCCATAGAGCTTAGGGGCGAAGGTGATGTTTTCGCGAATCGACTTGGCAAACGGGTTTGGATGTTGGAAAACCATGCTGATCTCACGCCGAGTTTCGTAGACGTTAACCTGTGGGGAGTTCAGATTGATTCCCCGATACAGGATCTCGCCATCGATGCGGCCTAGCTCATCATTCATTCGGTTCAGACAGCGCAGATAAGTAGACTTCCCAGAACCGGATGGACCAATCAAAGCCGTGATCTTGTTTTCGGCAAAGTCCATACTGACCTGGTGAAGTGAAGGCGTTGTCTGCTTGCCGTAGTATACGCTGACGTTTTTGGTCTGCATTGCCAGTGGTTCCTTGACGGGCAGCGTGTAGGTATCATCAAAAGAATATTCAGCCATCTGTTTTCACCTCTAGTTTATTTACGAGCCGACATCTTTTTGTAAATATGGTTGCCTAAGAAGCGAGCTCCCAGGTTGAACAATAAGATGACGATGATCAGTACGGCCGAAGCCCCACTGGAAATTGCATGGGCATTAGAAACCAGTCCTTCAGTATTCAGCTTCCAGATGTGAACGGCCAGTGTTTCGGCAGGACGGGTTGGGTTTAAGAAGCTGGTAGCCGAAAATGGGTTCCAATTACCGTAGTCAACGCTTGGCGCGCTTTGTCCGGAAGTGTAGATCAAAGCAGCGGCCTCACCAAAGACGCGGCCGGCCCCCAGAATCACCCCGGTTAAAATCCCAGGCAAGGCTTCCGGCAGCATGATCTTGGTCATCATCTTCCAGCGGGAAAGTCCTAATGAAAGACCGGCTTGCCGCTGCAGTGGCGAGACATCATTTAAGGCATTCTCACAGTTCCGTGTTAAAAGCGGCAGGTTGAAAAATGTTAAGGCAATGGCACCTGAAATGACGGAAAAGCCCAGGTGCAGCTTAATTACGAAGAACAGATAACCGAACAGGCCAACGACTACGCTAGGCAGCGAGCTTAAAATTTCAATCGCAGTTTTAAAGACTTCCGTAACGCCATTTTTAGGGGCGTATTCGGCTAAGAAAATACCGGCCCCAATTGAAAGCGGCGTGGAGATCAAAAGCGTTAAGATCAACAGATACAGTGAATTAAACAGCTGATCGCGAATCCCGCCGCCTTCACCAACGCTTTGGGCAGCTGAGCTCAAAAACTGCCAGCTGATGTGTGGCAGACCGCTTAAGATGATATAGCCCAGCAGACCAAACAGAATCAAGACCACCAGACCGACTAAGACATAAATGATGCCCATTGCCAGCTGATTGGCTTTTTTGGCATTAAGCATTGCGTGAAACCCCTTTCTTGTTGACCAGCTTTACCAGCAGGTTGAAGGCCAAAGACATCAGCATCAAGACCAGCGCCAAAGACCAGAGCGCGTCGTTTGGCAAGGTTCCCATCACGGTGTTGCCGATGCCGACCGTTAAAGTACTGGTCAAAGTTGAGGCGGGTGAGATCAGGTTTTGTGGCATCAAAGGCGCGTTCCCGATCACCATTTGAACGGCCAGCGCCTCACCAAACGCACGGGCCATCCCAAAGATTACGGCGGTCAGAATGTCGGGAATGGCGGAGCGTAAGATAACCTTGTAGATGGTTTGCCAAAGCGTGGCCCCCAGTGCGATTGAAGCCTCACGATAGTTTTTAGGCACGTTTTTAAGACTGTCGATTGACATGGAAGTGATCGTTGGCAGCACCATAACGAACAGCACCGTAACGGCTGCTAAAATCCCACTCCCAGTACCACCGAAAAGATGGCGGATAAAGGGAACGACGACGACTAAGCCGACGAACCCGTAAACGACGGATGGGATCCCGACTAAAAGCTCGATGACTGACTGCATGAATGAAGCAGCCTTTTTAGGGGCTAATTCAGTCATAAAGATGGCAACGGCCAAAGCGAGCGGGGTTGCGACCAGCGTAGCCAGAATCGTAACGGCAAATGAGGTAAAGATCATTGGCCAAGCGCCGACTTCTGGCTTGCCGTGCGCGTCAGTAACGGTTGGATCCCACGTCGTACCGGTCAGGAAGTCCTTGAGGCTGACGCCATCTTTAATAAACATGTTCAAGCCTCGAGCGGCGATGAAGTAAATAATTGAAATGACCAGCAGTCCAATTACCGTAATGCAGAAATAGCTAACCAATTTGCCCCAATGGTCCTGCCTGGTTTGGAAACTGCTTTGCATCAGTTGATCTTGTTCATTCATCTTGCTTCCTCCGGTTTCTCTCCTTTATTGATTGATGCAATGATTATTTCTTGGTAACCTGACCGTCAGCGTTCTTGTTGACTTTCATATCATGAATACTGATGTAGCCAAGATTCTTAACGTCTTTGCCCTGGACTTCTTTAGAGTTCATGTAGTTCAGGAATTTTTTGGTTTGACCCTTGGCAGCGCCCTTAGTGTACATGTGTTCATAGGACCAGATCTTCCAAGAGTTGTTTTCAACGTTCTTGTCAGTTGGGGCAACGTTGTCAACCTTCAAAGCCTTGATCTTGTCAGACTTTGTGTATGAGAAGGCCAGGTAGCTGACGGCACCAGGCGTGTTGGCAACCAGCTTTTGTACCGTACCGTTGGAATCTTGTTCTTGTGACTTCATGGCCGTCTTGCCTTTCAGCACTGCGGCTTCAAACGTTGCCCGCGTACCAGAACCCTTGGCACGATTGATAACGGTGATCTTTTCGTTTGGTCCGCCGACTTGTTTCCAGTTAGTGATCTTGCCAGTGAAGATCTTTTGCAGCTGGCTCATTGACAGATTGTTAACCTTCAAGCTTTTGTTAACGACTGGGGCCATCCCAACAACGGCGACCTTGTGATCCTGCAGCTTTTTGGCATCAATGCCGCTTTGCTGTTCAGCGAAAATGTCAGAGTTACCAATTGAAACGGCACCAGATTGAACCTGGCTCAAACCGGTACCGGAGCCACCACCCTGGACGTCAATGTTGACGCCAGAGTTTTTGCTCATGTAGCTGTGAGCCGCCGTTTCGGCAAGTGGCTGCAGAGCCGTTGAGCCGACAATCGTAATCTTGTTACTGTCAGTTGCAGCGTGGACCGTACCAGCCGTGCCGCCAAACAGGCTAAAGCCTAAAGTAGCGACGGCAGCTAAAGAGATAAGTGACTTCTTGTTCATGTTATTTGCTTCCTTTCTCAATATCCCATGAATAAAGCATGTACCTAAGTACGATTTATAATTTAAAGTAAGAACGTAAAGAAAAAAGACGGTTTTCCGTAAAAAACACGTAACGGCTAAATTTACAAAAACGATACAAAAAGATCAAAAATCTGATAATCAGAGCTGATACCAATGATTTATTATGGTAAAAGTTAACGATAAAAGTTGTTTTTGTTATAATTGTTCGACTATTATTGAAAAATGTTTAAGTAAATAGTTTTAATCAATCCTAAAAAGCTTAAAATATCCTAAAATTTACAAACAAATTATCTTAATAAAATTAACCTTGGCGATAAAACTCGTTAGATTAAGATTTAGGACCGAAAAAGCGGATTTGGTAACGACCATCATTTACAAAAATAAAAACCGCTTACCTAAAATGTTTCAGGTAAGCGGTAAATTCAATATTTTGCTGGTTTTACTGAACGTTTAAGATCAGCAGATTGTTGGTAATTTTTTGTTTTGGATGAATAAAGTGTTGCCAAAAGCGGTGCCGCCATTTTGGCTGCCACGGTTCAACGACCAGGGTGAATTTTTCTTCTTGGATCAGCTGACTGATGGCTAGATACTGATTGCCAACTGCTAATTGATGCGTGATTTTTTGTACCCCAGCATCGTCAAGCAGCTGCTCAATGATGGTTAGCTGATGAGCAGCCATGTTAAGCAAGCAATCTGGATCTAAATTGGGTAGCCCAGCAGCCAGCCAGCGACAGTCGCGGGGCTCAAAAATGTATAAAAGCTTGAAGATGGCATTGGGCCGATCTAAAACCAGGCGCTTTAGTTCGGCAACACATGCTGGATCAATTTCACGATTAAACGAGCGTGCAGTAATGGGAATTAAAATTTGATCGTACATAGGATAACCCCCTTGATCAGGGGAAACGATCATGAATGAACGTCTAGTGCGACAAAATCATTGGAGCACCCTAATTTTAGCATTAAAAAAAGACTTTGACCCGCTTTCACAGGTAAAGTCTTTGTAAATTTCAGACAGCTGGATTATTTGGATCAGTCTTGCGTACCATTATCGTGATCATCCTTACGATCGCGCTTTGAACGGTATTTATGATCTGAGTCGCTGTCACTATCAACGACAGGTTTTTTCTTTGGCTTAATGTGAACGACCTTAAACTGACTGACGTAGGCGTTTTTAAGATCAAGTGGCGTAAAGCTGAAATCTTCGACTCTAACGGGTTGTCCCACCTTTAAGTCGTATTGTCGCTCCAGGAAAAAGCCGGTTAGCGTTGAAACGTCGGTTTGATCAAATTGTGGAATCCGCACGTCAAAGTAGCGCTCAAAGTCGTCTAATGGCATCTTACCGGATACCAGATAGGTTGAGTTGCCTTTGGAGTCAGGCTCTTTTTTTTCGATCATATCGGAAGAAACGTGATCAATTTCTTCGCCAACCGTACCGAACAGCTCTTCATAAATGTCCTTATCGGTAATAATCCCGGCCGTACCACCGTATTCGTCTTGAACGACCACGATTGGCACCTGCTTTTTCATCATGATCTGCAAGACATCGGTCAATTCTTCGCTTTGGTAGACGATCGGAATCTTACGCATGATTGAGCGGATCGCCTGTTTAGGATTGATCTGGTTTTGCCGCATGATGTCATAGCTAAAGATATAGCCTAAGATATGGTCTTTATCGTTATTGGCAACGACTGGGAACCGCGTGTATTTCTTTTGGAAATAAAGCTGAGCCGCATCGGCAACGGTTGCGGTGATGTCAATGACGCTCAGTTGCGTACGGTCAACCATAACGTCATCAGCCACCTTGTCGTTCATCCGAAAGGCGCGTTCCATAAATACGACGTCCTCTTTGTCCATTTCACCGGCACGCTCAGACTCTTGCGACAGGGTGACGATTTCATTTTGCGTGTAGATGTCTTCATCTGGATTGACTGAAAAGCCAAGCAGCTTGGTAATGATCTTGGCCGTCCAGTCAAACAGCCAGATCAGTGGGTAGAAGATCACGTGGAAGAACGTCATTGGGTGAGCAATGGCCAACAGAATCTTAACTGGCTGGTCAATTGCCATGTTTTTAGGCACCAAGTCGGTAAAGACGGCATGCAGAAAAGTAAACAGCAAAATCCCAATGATCGAGCTGAAATCGTTGGCTACGGCTTTAGGGAAGATGTTGGCCTTTTCCAAGAGCTCAGTGATGTAGGCTTCACCAATCCAACCTAAAATCAGAGACGTCATCGTGACCCCGACTTGAGCCGTGGATAGGTATTCCGTCAGGTGATCGATCATTTTTTCAGCGCGGCGAACGCTTGAGGTCTGTTTGAGCTCTTTTAGCTCGGTTGGTCGAACCTTGATCAGCGAGTATTCCAACAGTGTAAACAAGGCTGCTAAAAGCAGAATAAATATAATTGTAAAAAGTGTTATGGGACTGGTACTAACTTCCATATTTTGCAATTTTCCTTTCAAAATTAGCTTTGAGTTCATTATAGCAAATAAAAAGGTCAGCATTCAGCAAAATCGCTTTTTGTTGAACGAGAAATGGTCCATAATAGAATAAAATCATTTATTAATATAAATAAGGAAGATGGTGAAAAAATGACGGCTAGATTGATTGATGATGCGCACTGGCAGATTTTAGTTTCGGCAGCGCATCAAACCAAACAGAGCGCGCGCTATCAAAATGCCAGCCAAAAAGCGCCATTCGATGCCGCCTATGCACAGCTGGAAAACCTGGAACAAAATCGAGACGTTACGCTCGAACAGTTCTTAAAGGTTCAAGAAAGCCTGGCCCATGCGGTAACTCAGCTTAACGGGCAAGAGACGACTACTTTTGTGCTGAAGCAGGCAATCAGTGATGCGGAACTACTGATGGAAACAGCCCGTTACGTCAATGCCAGCCCGGCCGCAAAAGAGAATCTGGATACGGCTTTGCAGAATGCCCAAGCTATCTTGGCAACGGATGGCTTCGTGTTGCAGACAAAAGTGGACCAAACCGTTGAAAAACTGCAAAAATCAGCAACGGTACTGAGCGGTTTGGAAACTGATTTCAGCCAGCTGGCTCTGGTTTTTAAAAGTGCTCAGAGCGACTTAAACACGTTGCGTTATTTAAATGCAACGGCCAATCAGCGTGAAAATTTTGAGAAATACTTCAATCAGGCCAAGCAGCTGCTCAGTCAAGCTGCTGCCAATCAGGAACTGAATGCACCAGTGGCGGGCCTGTCAAAATTGGCGCCTGATTTTCAGTCGGTCCCACAAGAAACAATTGATCTGACGGCTAGTGAGCTGATCAAGGACCGCAATGCGCTCAACGGCAAAAGTAGCAATTTAAAATCGTTGCAAAAAGCGGTCAAAAAGATGAGCAGCGTTTCACAGACCAAGCGCTATCAGGATGCCTATGACTCTAGAAAAGCCGCGTTTGATCTAGCACTCAGCGAGGCTCAGACAGCGCTAAAAGATGAGAAGACCACCCAAAAACTAGCCGATCGCCTGGTCAGTCAGCTTAATGTTACTTATGAAACACTGAATGGCGAAGAAGTTGAACAGTTCATACCTGTTGTCAATTTTGAAAATGCAGATCAGGCAGTTGCGGATTCACCAGCTGACTCAGTAACATCTGAAAATACAGCTGCTGTGGCTGAACACGATTCAGCTGCCACGAATCAATCTATTGAAGAATCAGTTGAAGAACCGATTAAAGAACCAGGATCTGATTTTGCAGCATCAGATTCTTCAAAAAGTTCGACAGACAGCCAAGGCGTGGTCCAGACGGCGCCACTGAACAAGCCAACTCCGCCGACCAAGGAAAGAACGGCTGTAATGGTACTTGGCAGTATGCTGGGCTTTAAGCGCGGCTCAAAATAAAGAAAGGAAGATCTTTTTGGAAAATTCGATTACGCCGGCAGAATGGCAAATAATGCGCGTGGCCTGGACGCTTGGTCACGTTACCAGCACGGAGATGATCGATATTCTGCAGTGTAAGGTAGCCTGGAAGCCAGCGACGATCAAGACTCTTTTACGGCGCCTGGTACAAAAAGGTGCTCTGAAAACAACACGGGTTGGTCGAGCATTTGTTTATGAGCCTCAGGTTGAAGAACAGCCAACGATGAATCAAGCAACTGATGAATTATTTGATAATCTTTGCGAGATGCATGTTGGCAAAACGTTGCTGCATGTAATTGAAAAAGCCACGCTCAGTCAGTCAGACATTAACCAGCTGCAAGATCTGCTCGCCAAAAAAGCTGCCACCGCACCAGCTGAGGTTCCGTGCAACTGTGTGCCGGGGATGCGCTGTCAAGAAGACTAACCAGGAAAGCTGATTTAGAAGGGAAGTGTCGTCAGTGAATGTACCACCAGAGCTGGAGCGATCCTTGCTTGTTGATCATCATGATCATGACCAGCTGCTGGTCGTCATTGGCAATGGCTTTGACCTTTTTCATGGCTATAAGAGTCGCTATCAGGATTTTTGGCAGCAAGTCGGGACAACGCCTCTGGATGAGATCGTGCACTTTAATCGTCAGGCACGCGGTCAGCAGGTGCGTTGGTCTGATGTAGAGGCGCAGATTCGCGTTGCAGCTGAAAATGCTTATCAACTCAGTGCTACGCGCAGAATGCCTGGGGCTGGTGTCATGGTCCAGCAGCGCAGCACGCGGGCAATTCGGCGCTTTGAACATGACTTCTCGCGCTATTTACGAACAGAGCGCGAGCGCGTTTTGATCAGTGATCCGACGCGTTCACAGACCGCCCGTGAGCTGCTGAGTGAGGCTGGAGCCATTCTGAATTTCAACTATACCGATACGGCTACACAGCTGTATGACGTTTGGCCAGAAAATATCTATTACTTGCATGGCTCGCTTTTGGAAGGACAAACGATTTTAGGCGTTGATAACGATGACGTCATAGCTCGTGAACCATATGAATATGCCAGCACGACTAAAGGATATCGGCGTGATATTCTTGATTTTAAGCGTTGGTACTGGATAAAGAACAACTTTGGCCCGATCCCCGAAAAAACGCTGGCCGCATTTCGTGCCTACGATGCCTACTACTATGGTTGGCGTCGCCTTTATCCTGCGTTTGGCGACCATGAGATTATCTCATTGCTTTATACCTTAGACAGCGACATGCCGGTGACCAGCCGCTATTTTACGACGCGGTTCTTTGAGCAGTGGCAAACCAGAAGACAGTGGCTGATTGATGCGATTGCCAGGCGCTGTGCCCAAAAACGAATTGATCAAAGTGTTTTGGACTATACGGCCGCGCATGCATTTCGGCCATTTAAAATCAAGCTGCCCAACGATGTCTATCCAGAAGACGTGGCTACGATTGCGATCATGGGCCATTCGTTGCGGGCCGATCATGGCATCTTCAGTGATCTATTCAAAACGGCGATTCACTTAAAACGAGTAATTCTATTTATTTTTCAAAGAGAGCCGCCGGAAGAATTAGCCTTGCAAAAGCATATGCTGACCTGGCTTTTGGGTGAGGGCAGTCGGGTTAAAATCATCACGGTTGAGTACTGAAAGGAAGATATTATGACGAAAATGGCAGGCAAATATGCGATTGAAACGCGTAAAATCGTCTATATGCCAGGTGACACGTTGAATCCGCGTGAAGGAATTGCCAATTGGCATGAGCTGCCTGAAAAGACCAGCTATGCCTGGCAGCAGGATCCGATCTTAGAAACACCAGGGTTGACTCAGGTTACGATTGTCGTTGCCTATCCTGATGACTCGCAGGCTGCCGTTAAGGTTCCGGTTGAAGTATTGCCGCGGCCCGTTAAACAAAAAGGACGCAGTAAAAACGTCTCGATTCAAGTCGATCATCAAAACAAACGGACGCCTGGTACAATCCTAACGGGGAATCAGCGCGGTACGATGATGGATGCGTTTGCTGGTATTGGTCTCTTGTTTAAAGCAGCCAAAAAGGGTCTGCACCATCGTCATTGATCACGCAGCAAAAACGACTGGAGGGATAGCGTGCAAAAAAGCAAAACCAGCCTTAGTGAACTGATCACGCTGGAACGGCCCAACTGGCAACAGACGCAAAATAAGGCCACGTCAGCCAACGCGGTTACGACGCTTAAACAGGTTCATGAAATTGTTAATGGCCCAGCCAAGCTGTTAAGTCTGGATCTGGAGTTTTATAGTGACTGCCAGCCACAGATGCCGGGAACCACGCGCCTGGGTCAAATTGCTGGTCGCGTATATGGTGAAGATGACGCCTTTAACTATTACGTCTTTAGCAGCAGGATGACGGCCAAGGATCAGTTGAGTTTGTTGAAACGATTGGATCTGCGCTATTCAGAGGCCGAAAGACTGACGGTTGCCAGTGTCTTGAAAAAGGTTCTAAAATTTATCGATCGAGTTCAGCCCGACTACCTGGTCAGCTGGGACAATCGCCTGGATTTAAGCGTGCTTAATCAAGAAGCCAATCGACTGCAACTAGCCCAGACCAGTCGTTCATGGACCAGAATTCAGCCCCTGGATCTGGAAAAAATCATCAGCAGCGACGTTTTTGACAAAAGCTCAGGAATCAGCCTGGCTAGAATGTGTGACCTCTTGCGGCTTCAGCATCCCAAACCACACCTGGCTGACCATGATGTCTTGATGATTGATAAGATCTTGCAGTTTTACGCGTTGGATCTTAACGAACTGCTGCACTAAAAAATTCCCGCTCTCATTTCGAGGCGGGAATTTTTTCATCATTATATTATAAGCGTTTCTTATGATGTTTTTTAAGGTGATGATACAGATCACCAATAAAAAGGCAGATGATCACGATGATAGCAATCGAATAGCCGGCCGTCCCCAGTTTAAAGATTGCGGGATGACCGCTGCTCCCCTCCACTAAAATTGAAGAGCCCAGAATGATGGCAGCCAAAACGATAACAATCAGCAGTCGATTCAGCATACGTTCCAGATTGCGTAAAACGCGAGCTTGATCCTTGTACTGAAAGTTGATCTTGGCCTGACCGGTGCTTAAAACTTCCAGCAGATCATTAACGCGTGATGGAATAGCCGCCGAATCCAAAGCGGTCTGGCGTGCTTGCCAGATGCTTGATTCAAGCGAGTCCCTCCAGTTGAAGTGCTTGAGCAGATATTTTTTAGCAAACGGCTTGGCAACTTCCATCAGCGACATTTCTGGATCCAAAGCAGCTACGATGCCCTCAATTGAGCTGAAGGCCTTGATCAAAAGCGTGACTTCGGGCTTGACTTGCAAGTTGTTTTGCCGACACAGCGAGATGATCTGAAACAGCATGGTAGGCAGATCGATGCCACCCAAACCGGCATTTAGATAAGGACTTAAAAAACTGCCTAATTGACTGTAGAAATTTTGTTCATCGATTTCACCAGTACGATTGCAGATGCCTAAAATAGCCTGACCAACCTGACGTGTGCTCTTGGTATTGAGCGCGATAACGACCTTGGCAATGCCATCCGTTAAAGCAGGCGAAAGATGTCCCATCATGCCAAAGTCAAGGTAGACCAAGCGATAGGGTGGCAGGGGGTGTTCTTTTTGAATCTCAATCTCATTTGACCCGAGTTGTTTTTGATAGTCAAAATCCTTGGATGTGGCTTTTAATTTAGGATCATCGGGTTTGAGTTCATAAAACAAGACGTTACCAGGGTGCGGATCGGCATGAAAGAAGTGATCCGCAAAAACCTGTTTGATGAAGTTTTCCACCAGCACATGGGCCAGGTAGTGATTACGCTCCTTGATCTTAGCAGCAAGTTTTTCATCGGTAGGATTTTTTTCGTTCATCAGCTGTTTAATGCTTTGTCCCGGCATGGCCTCATTGACCAGAATCTTTTGCGTACAGTATTTAGGATAGACTCTGGGAACCTCAATGATGTCATATTCATTGTTGAGCCGGTAGAACTCCTGACCGTTTTGCACTTCAGTAGTGGTGTCGATTTCATGTAAAAGCGACGTACTTAATTCATCCAATACTCGTTTGGGATCGATTACCGAAAAATCCATCGGCACGTGTTCAACCATCCCCAGCGCTCGTTTGAACAGTGCCAGGTCGGTCTGAATCAATTGGGTGACGGCAGGATGCTGAACCTTGACAACGACATTGGTACCATCAAACAGCGTGGCATGGTGCGTTTGACCAATGGAAGCTGAAGCAAAGGGTATTTTGTCAAAGGTTTTAAAAACTTCATCGATCCGCTTGCCGGTTTGCTCTTCAAAGGTTTGTTCAACGGTTTCATATGGATCGATGTCAACGTGATCCTGCAGCTGGCGCAACTCTTTGATGTATGCCGGCGAGACTAGATCAGGACGCGTGGACAACAACTGACCGATCTTAATAAAGGTTGGTCCCAGTTCTTCCAAGGCTTGACGAATCTCTTCAGGATGCTTTTGGCGATAGAAGTTGGTTAAAAACGAATGCTGATTTAAGACCTTGATGATCTGTTTGAGGCGAGTCGTTTGGCTGATCGCTGTCTTTTCTTCGTTCAGAAAAATCACGTCCTTAACTGATAGATAATAACCTTATTATAGCAAAACAAGTACGCGTCGATTTACCGAAGCGTACTTGTTTTCTAGTCGAGATTCAATTCATAGACATTGCGCAGATCGCGATCAGTTGGTCCAGTGTAGACCTGACCACGCTTGATGAAGCCAAAGTTTTGCACCAGGTTGTGGACGCGGTCATTTTTGTCGTGAGTGGCAATCCGGAAATTGCGGACCCCGGCATCGTAAGCCAGTGTGATCATATGACTCATGATGTAGTTGGCAAAGTGCTTCCCACGGTACTTGCCTGAGATGGCAACGCGATGAATTGTCGCAAATGGGTGCCCAGGCCGGTTCCATTTACCGTTAACGATATGCATATAATGGGCATCGCCTTGAGTCATCAAGGTTGCCGTACCCACAATTTCGTTGCCGTACATCAAAAGCCAGCAATAGCCCCCTTCAATGTCCATTTGAAAGGTCAGGCGCGTTGGGTAGCCATCTTCTCCCTGCCATTGTTCGCTCCCATCGGCCTTTAAAAGCGCGCGGGCATTTTCAACGATCTCCATTACCGTATCCAGATCATTTAGGTTTGCCTTACGCATGTAAATAGCTTCACTCACTTTTTTCACCTCTTGAAATTTAAAATAAGCTTTAAAATTTTAAGCTATTTTTTTAAATTTGCCAAGTAAAAATTATTTGTTTTGATAAACCGCGATCTCAATCAAGTTATCATCAGGATCATGCAGATAAACCGACTGCATCGGGCCTTCTGAACCAAGGCGGTCAACGGGACCGGCAACGATATCGACATAATAGCTCTTTAGATGATGGATGATGGCATCGATTGGATCGTTGGCGACCAAACATAAGTCGGCACTGCCAATCGTTGGATTTTTAGCTATCAAGGCATCACGATCAGCTTTTTGCAGCCGGATCAATTGATGACCACATCTTAATGTCACAACGCCAGGCTTGGTTTGCTGATCGATGACCGGCATATCAAAAACTTCGTGATAGAAGCGACGTGATTGCTCCAGATCACTGACGGTAATAACGACGTGATCGATTCGACGCATTTTCATGGATGAGACCTCACTTTAATTTATTTGGCTGGTTTAATTATAGAACTCATAGTCATTTTTGAACAGTTCACGAAAAATGGGCTGCGCTATAATTAAAGATATTTTTTAAGGAGGCCAACTATGACCAAAAATTTATTTAGCGTAATGTTGTTTGCCTTTATCGGTGGCTGTTTAAGATCACTTTGCAGTCAGGTATGGGGTGGCTTTTGGGGGACGATTATGGTCAATTTAATCGGCAGCTTTCTGCTGGCTTTTTTAACCTATCGGACCATCGTCAAAAGATATCTGGCCAGCTGGCTGAATCTCGGTTTATGTACAGGCCTGGTCGGTTCGTTTACCACGTTCGGGACGTTTTCTTTACAGTCCGTACAACTGCTGCAGCAGTCTTTTTTAGCCGAGGTCGGTTTTATGGCATTGAATCTATTGGGCGGCTTTTTGCTGGCAGTGCTTGGCTTTAAGCTGGCCATGAAAATAAATCGGAGGACGGGCAATGATTGAGATGATGATGATTGGTGCCGGTGCCAGTTTAGGAGCGGCAATGCGCTGGCTTTTGACAATAGCCTGGAAAAAATGGGGGCAACTGGATTGGCCAATCGCAACTTTATTCATTAATCTATCAGGGTCATTTTTGATGGGCTGGCTATCAATTCTGGTTTTATCTGGCAATATGCGCGTTTTTTTAACTACTGGGCTGCTGGGTGGCTATACAACTTTTTCAACCTTTAATACCGAGCTGCTGGTGATGCTTGATGAAGGAAAAACCGCGCAATGCTGGGAATACATCATGATCAGCACACTTGGCGGAATCATAATGGCCTGGCTGGGGATGAGCGTATAAAATACAAAAAATATTCGCTTTTAAGAGTTTGTTTTGTCAAGGATAACAAAAATAAAGACCTATTTTCGGCTTTTAATCCCTAAACTCAAATAAAAGTAGTATAATTATGCACGTAAGCTTAACAGGGTTAGGCAGCAATTATTCATTAGGTTAGGGGTTATTTTGCAATGGAGCAAGATAAAAAGAAAATTGGGCTGGTAAATCTGACCATGATGATTTTCACGTGCGTATTTGGTTTTGCCAATACGACCGTTGCTTATGATCAGATGGGCTATGCCTCGATTATTTGGTATGTTCTGGCAGCGTTGTTCTTTTTCCTGCCATCGTCTTTGATGTTTGCCGAATACGGTTCAGCATTAAAAAGTGCCAAAGGGGGCATTTATTCATGGCTGAAGGTTTCAATCGGTGAAAAGATGGCCTTTATCGGAACTTTCATCTGGCTTTGTTCATGGGTCGTCTGGATGGTTTCAACGGCTGCCAAGGTTTGGATTCCAATGTCGGCATTGTTCTTTGGTTCGGACAAAACACAGAGCTGGGCGTTCTTTGGCCTCACCTCGACGCAATTTGTCGGAATTTTGGCAATTTTATGGATTATCTTTGTTACCTACATGGGTAGTCGCGGAATTGATAAGATTGCCAAGGTAGGGGCCGTTGGTGGAACGTTTGTCATGATTTTAAGCGGCGTCTTCATTGTGGCCAGTCTGATTATCTGGATCTGCAATCATGGCGCTATGATGCAGCCAATTCAGGGGATTCACTCGTTTGTCGCCTCGCCAAATCCACAGTTCCAATCCGGCGTTGCGGTTGTTTCGTTTATGGTCTATGCAGTCTTTGCCTATGGCGGGATGGAATCAATGGGGGGCGTAATGGATTCGGTTGACCAGCCGGAAAAAACGTTCCCGAAGGCTTTGATGATTGGTATGATCGTGATTACGGTTCTGTATGCCTTGATGATCTTTATGTGGGGGATGTCCACCAACTGGCAAAGCGTGCTGGGTAAGAAAAACGTTAATCTGGGTAACATCTCTTATGCGCTGATGAACAACGTAGGTCTGGTTTTGGGGAGCTCATTGGGCTTGTCACATGCTGCGTCAGTTCTGCTGGGTAATATTTTAACGCGGTTTACCGGCCTTTCGATGTGGCTGGCCTACATTGGCTCGTTTTTTGTGATGATCTATTCGCCAATCAAATCATTTATCATGGGTTCTGATCCGCATCTGTGGCCAGCCAAGATGACCAAGCTTAACAAACACGATATGCCGGCTTTTGCCATGTGGATGCAGGCGATCGTCATCTGTGTAATCATCTTTGCCGTCAGTTTCGGTGGTTCAGCAGCCCAACAGTTCTACTTGATCTTGACTGATATGTCCAATGTGGCCACTTCGGCACCATATCTGTTCTTGGTCGGGGCCTTTCCGTTCTTTAAGAAAATCAAGGACCTGGATCGGCCATTTGTATTCTTTAAGACGCAGCGTTCGGCCAACTGGGTTTCCGTCATTGTTTGGCTGGTGGTAGCAGTCGGGATCGTCTTTACCTGCCTGCAGCCAATCTTGGACCATGACTATCAAACGGCATTCTGGACGGTATTTGGACCAATCTTCTTTGGCCTGGTTGCCTGGATCTTTTATGCCAGTGCTCAAAAACGCGGCTTAAAAGCTGATAAATAAGACTAATCAATAATTAAGCAAGGACTCACTCGGCTGGCGAGCGAGTCCTTTTACTTTGCCCCATCCTGGGTTAAGATGGTTAGGAACTTAATTGAGGAGAATTGATAATGGAAAAAAACAAAGCCATCATGATGGAATATGGACGTCATTGGCTGGATTATGGCAGTTTTCTACTGGCAATCGTGCTGGTTGATCAGATTATCGCTGGTCCTTTATTTAAAACCATACTGACCTTGTTGATGCAGCAAGGCCAGGTGCCATTGGTGTCTAAAATGACGGCTAAAGAGTTGTTGATGAGCCATCCGATCGTTTTGATTGCTGGAATTGGCTGTCTGTATCTATGGCTTGTTTGGATTGGCATCATCTGGGGAATTGCAATTCGCGGGATCATGTTGATCAGGCAGCGTCGTTTTTCGTTATCAATGCTGTTTGATCGAATATCATTTTGGCTGCGGCCCGACTGGACGATGCTGGTGCTGCTTGATTTTTTATGGCTGATGCCACTTGGTCAGGGACTATTTTGTGCGCTGCGCTGGGGAAATCCAAATTATCCAGGGCTAATGCTGGATTTTTTGACGCGTAAGACCTGGCTGCTGATTTTGGCCGGAATGCTTTATCTGCTGATCGTGCTGGCCGGTCTGCTGACTATGCGCAGTTTAATTGCCATGGCAGCCAATCAAATTTCCTTTCAGTCAGTCTGGCGGGAAAACAAAGTCGCAAAATGCAATTTTAAGAGTATGGCAGGCCTATTTTTTAGTTTGCTGATTTTTAGTCTGCTGGGCTGGAGCATCAATCACTTTTTATTGCTGATTTTAATGGAATTAAAAAAATTTCCCGGGAAATGGGTCTGGGGAGTCGCAATTGCCTTTCGTTCCCTAATGCTTTTGGCAGGCTTTTGGCTGTTGGCAGGTGCAATCGTCAGTCTGGTGTTATGGCAACTGCCGATCAAAAAAGCGGGTGAATTAAGCACGCCCTCAAAAACTCGCTGGTGTCAAGCGGTTATTTGGATGACGATTGGAGCTTTAGTTGTTTTAACCAGTATCATGAGTCTTCCGATGACCTGGCATCGACCCTTGGTTATTTCTCATCGGGGCGTTACGCAAGCAGATGGGGTTCAAAATACATTGCCGGCTGCCCGAAAAACGCAACGTCTGCATCCGGATTATATTGAAATTGACGTTCACGAAACTGCCGATCAAAAATTTGTGGTTGTACATGATGAAAATCTGCATCAGTTGACCGGCGTCAATCGCAAGCCGCACCAGTTGATTTTAAAACAGCTACAAAATTTGGTGGCCAAAGAAAATGGGCAGCAGGCTCAGCTGGTTAGTTTGGATCAATATTTAAGCTTTGCTCAGCAGCAGCATCAAAAACTGCTGGTTGAAATTAAGACTACCCCCAATGACTCATCCGGGATGCTGCCGCATTTTTGTCAACGCTATGGCAAACGGCTGCAAGCCAATCATGCCTGGCTGCACACGATGGATCTAAACGCGGCCCAAAAGCTGCATCGCCTGAATCCACGCCTCAAGCTGATGGCGATTCAGCCTTATGTTTTGGGCTGGCCGGGGCAAAACATGGGCTGGAACGTGGAGTATTCAATGCTTAGTCCAATGCTGATTGCTTGGTTTAACTTTAATCATCAGCCAATCTGCGTCTGGACGGTTGACGATCAAAAAACGATGCAGCAGGCGGCCTTGCTGGGCGTTGACGGCATCGTGACCGATAATGTTAAGGCGTTGGATGCAGCCATCAAAGCAGTTGATGCAAATCATGGTTACGCAGTGCGACTGGCCGCCCAATTAAACGTGACCTATGATTGGCAAAATATCTTTAATGGGCGTAAATAAAATAATTTTAATAATAGAAATGGCCGAAGATCAACGTTCTAAGTAACGCAATCTTCAGCCATTTTTGTTTTGAGACTTTATTTTCAGCCCCTTTTACTAACTTAATTGATGCCGGGCAATCATACGGCTTAGGGCAAAGGTGATCATAAAGGCAACGGCCAAGAAGATAACCACGACCCAGTATGGATATTGATAGTTGATGTCCAAAAGCGCCCCTGAGATCAAGGGTCCGATGATGTTGCCGACGCTGGTCAGCGACATGTTGATGCCGTTTAAAAGACCTTGATTCTGCTGGCTCATCTTGGTTAAAAGCGTGGTGATTGCCGGTCGCAGTAAGTCGAACGCCTCAAAGACGACCAGGGTGGCGACAATGATCTGCCAATGGGAGTGATCGTAAATGACGACGACCGTTCCGATAGCGCTGAGCAAAAATGCCCAGCGGACCAGCTTGACCTCGCCTAGCCAGACTACCATGCGTTCAAAGAAAAAGACCTGCAGAATCAAAGAGATGATCCCGTTTAGCGTCAGAACGGTGGCAATCGCGCCCAGACCGAATTGGTGAACCTCATTGACATAAAGGCTGTAGATGCTTTCAAAACCGGCCAAGCCAAACGCTGCGACAAAAATCATCAGAAACGCGGTCGTCATTGCCGGACTGAGCAGTGACTTAACCTGTGTCCAAGTGCTGTCCTGCAGCTCTTTTTGAACGTCTTCGGTATGGGACTTGAATTCTTCATTTTGGTCGTTTGGCAGCAAAAACCAGGCCACCAGAGTACTGATCAGTCCGAGGATGCCGGCAACCCAAAATGGCACCTTATAGCCGAAGTTGGCTAAAATACCGCCCAGCCCCGGTCCCAGAATCAATCCACCGCTAAAGGAGGCCGACAGCCAGCCGATTACCTTAGCCCGGTCTTTCAGTGAGGTCAGATCAGCAGCCAGTGCCATTGAAGTTGGCACGACCATGGCAGCTGACAATCCGTCAAAGGCCCGTGAAAGATTGAACCAGAAAAGGTGACCAGCCATGGCAAAAACAAACTCGGCCAGGCCGAAAATCAATAGTCCCCAGACAATCAGCGGCTTACGCCCAATTTTATCAGAGATGCGCCCGACGATGGGGGAGCCGATGAATTGGACCAAGGCAAATAACGAAGACATCAATCCCATTTCAAAGGCCGAAAAATTATACTCTTTTTTGATAAATGGCATGACGGGGAAGATCAGACTCATGCCAAGACAGATTAGAAACTGACAGACCAACAAAATCCAGATGGTCCGTTTTGATTGCGAACTCATAAAAAACTCCTTAATTTAAGATAATTTGGCAAAAAGAAAGCGGGAATGGACGCTGGGTCGCATTTCCGTGTTTATTCGCTTAGCTCTTTGGTCTTCGATTGATAGCTGATATGCTGGCGATGACGATGGGCAATAATTGAAACAATTGCCAAAATTAGGATTAAACCGGCAAAGATCAGCAGCTGGCTGAGATCCTCACTTAAGATGGCATTACCGCCAAATGCATAGATAAATGAGCATGGCAGCATTCCTAGTGCGATCAAAGGCAGCATCTGCGTTAATGAGATTTTCAATCGGATACCTGAATAGTTTACTAACGCATTGGGAATCGCAGGGATCATATAACCAATGATTAGGCCCAGCCGTGGATGTGGTTGATTAAGCAGTCTTTGCAGCAGTTGATGCTTCTTGAATTTTTGCGACAGATGCATATGACCAAATAAAGAAGCAACAGCCAGATTGCCTAAGATGTTGCCGCTCCAACTGATTAAAAGGCCGATCCATGGTCCATAGCAGGCTCCCGCCAGAATGCAGACCGCCGCAATCGACATGCCAGGGATCGCATTGAACAGGGCAATCACCAGCGTCAACAGCAAAAAGTCCTTGGTGCCGTGATCGCGAATCATCTTGGTTAACATAACGCGGTGCTGATGGGTTGGGTGCATTAAGAGCTTGATTTCTGGCCAATAGTCAAAACCCACCTTAATCAAGACGATAACTGCTAAAATACCGGCCAAAATGCCTAATAAGCGGCTGTTGAGGTGCAGTTTTTTGGGGGCCATGGAGTCACCTTCTTTCTATGATTATTCCGCATTTAATTGTTGATCTAACATGACCAGCGTCTTGCGCAGCAGCGGGTCATGGGCGTATAGATAGGTTCCTTTGACGCCCCGTTTTAAGATTACGTTTAGGGCATTGAGAATCATGCGCTTTTCATAATAGATGATCTGATCAGGATCGGTCAGGTCAGCGCGTTTTTTAAAGGCTTCGGTATCGGTAAAACGATCCAGATTGACCTGCAGCTGATTGGTGTCTGGTTTTTGACTGATTACCGGTCCAATGATGATCCCGGCATAGTTGAGGTCAAATCCCTGACAAGTGTAAATCGATCCGACCTCGTCAATTGTTTCTGGCAATTCAGCCCAGGGCGTGGCAGTAAAATTATACTGATCCCATGGCATCTTAAAGCGGCCCTCGGTGATATAGTGCTTGCCGCCATCAAGCGTGGAAGGGTAGCCGGATGTGGAAAGAATGCGTGAAAGACCAACTTCTTGATTGCGCTTGGCGATGGTCTGGCGCATCAGTTCGGCATCGTCAAAAATTCGGAAGTCGTAATGCTCACGGGCGTTTTTGGGTAGTGGCTTGATTTGACCATCAGTCAGATTATTGAACCAGTCGATCAATTCATCAGAAGCCGTCATCCGAAACTGGTGCTTGAGCCGATAGCTTTGGTGTGGATAAGGGGCAACCAGCTCATTTAAGCGATCCAGCGTCCAAAAGCTCTTCATGCGCAGCACTTGATAGGGATCAAAAACCAAAATTACGACTTTGGCGCGTTTGATGATCTCCACCAGCTGATTTTCATGATAAAAATTGTTATAGTGATCCGGCTTGCTCAACAATAGATGGGCCTCATCGATTACAACGATATCGGAAGTTTCATTGCGCTTATCCAGCTGATTGATAAACGTGGTCGGCCGCTGATAGTCTTTTTTTAACAAGGTCTTGATCGGTCCAGCAATCTGTTTGTAGACCTTTAAGACCTCGGGATGATTGACTAAAAAATAATTATGCGTGCCATAAAAAGGACTGTCGGCTTGAATTCGCGCTGCTTTTTGAATTCTAGCAAACAGCTGTGACAAGACGACGCTTTTTCCGGTGCCGGCATCACCCAGAATCGTATAGACGGCGGGATGATCCTGTTCGAGATGTTTCCTGGCAAAATCGATGACATCATCAACCAGTTCAGCCTGCTCATCAGTCAATTCTTTAAAAGGTGATAGTTTTTCAATGGCTTGATTTGACAAATTCCTTTCCCCCAATTTAGGAATAATCCTATATTTATTTAATGTTACGGATCTTTTGCTCAACCGTCAAATTAAAGGTTTTATCAACCGTTTTCTTTATTCGTTAAAGTGGTGTAGAATATACAGCTAGGAAGATTGTTTACAATTTGAGAGGTGGAAGAAATGAATCAACATCCGGATTTCCTGCTGAATGAGGTCGATGAGCCCCAAGACATCAAACCGATGAACCTGGATCAGCTCAAGGAACTGGCTAAAGAAATGCGGCAGCTGGTACTTGAACGCGACAGTGCAGTCGGTGGGCATGTCGGTCCCAATCTTGGCGTCATGGAGCTGACGATTGCATTTCATTATGTATTCGACTCCCCACACGATAAAGTGATCTGGGACGTGTCGCACCAATGCTATGCACATAAGATGCTCACGGGTCGCAAGCTGGGATTTTTGGATCCAGATCATTATGAAGACGTCAGCGGCTACACTGATCCGAGCGAAAGTCCACATGATTTCTTTAAAGTTGGTCATACTTCCACGTCAATTGCACTGGCAGTTGGAATGGCCCAGGCCCGCGATCTCGTAAATCCCAATAGTCACGAAAACGTCATGGCTGTAATTGGCGATGGTTCACTGTCTGGCGGGCTGGCGTTTGAAGGTTTGAACAATGCAGCCAAGCTCAAGAGTAATCTGATCATTTTGGTTAATGACAATCAAATGTCGATTGACGAGGATCAAGGTGGTCTGTACCAGGGCCTCAAAGAGCTGCGTGATACCCAGGGCCAGTCAGCAAACAACATCTTTAAGTTCATGGGATTAGACTATCGCTACGTGGCTGATGGTAACGATCTTCAGGCGATGATTGATGTCTTTAAAGAGGTTAAAAATATCGATCACCCAATCGTCTTGCACGTTAATACGCAAAAAGGCAAGGGCTATCAGCCAGCCATTGATAACCAAAAAGAATACCACTGGCGCGCACCATTCGATCTTGAAACGGGAAAAAGCAAGCACCAGTCGCCAAAAGAAAGCTATAGTGCGGCGGTGATTGATGAGCTCAATGCTCAAGTTGAGTCCGGTAAGCCGGTTGTTGCCATTAATGCTGCTATTCCAGGTATGTTTGATCTGGAACGTTTTAAGGCTACGCATGCTGATCGCTATTTTGACGTGGGCATTGCCGAACCAGATTCCGTAACGACTGCTGTTGCCATGGCAGCTGGCGGGGCGCGGCCAGTGCTGTTTGAAAGCAGTACGTTCTTGCAGCGGGCCTATGATCAATTAGTACATGACGTAGCCTTAAACGACTACCCAATCGTCATGATCGTTCGTGGTGGCACGATCTCATCAGGTTCGGCTACGCATCAGGGTACGTTTGATATTTCCTACATTAGCAGTCTGCCAAATATCGAATACCTGGCGCCAACCAATGTTGAGGAAATGATCTCAATGCTGCGTTGGGCACTAAAGCAAAACGATACGCCGGTTGTTATTCGTCAGCCGGAACATGAGCTTTTGCATGGCACGCCAACGCAGGATAACTATGCGGCAATCGACTACGATATTGCGCACCACGGCAGCGAGGTTGCCATCATGGCCGTGGGCGGTTTTTGGAAGCTGGGTGAAGAAGTTTGCCGTCAGCTAAAGGAAAAGCTTAATATCGATGCTACCTTGATCAACCCCAAGTCCGTTACCAGCATTGATCAGCGCGATCTGCACTATCTGCAAGAAGATCATGATATCGTCGTTACGATTGAGGATGGCAATTTGAGCGGTGGCTTTGGCGAAACGATCGATCGCTACTATGGACCAACCAACATGAAGGTCTTAAACTTTGGTGCACCCCGCGAGTTTGCCGATAACGTGCCGCTAGAGGTGCTGTACGAATGGTATCATCTAACGCCAGAACAGATCGTAGACGACATTGAGCGGGTCGTGCACTCGGCAATTTACTAAGCTGTCAGCTTGACTTTTTTTTAAAAACATTTTATAGTTCAATCAATATCATCGCGAATCAATTAAGGATCGTTCAGAGAATCGCCGGCAGCTGAAAAGGCGAGCTAGTATCCGAAGCCCTGTCGCGAATAGCTACATCGAAAATAATCTTTTAAAAGGGTAAAGCACGTCTTTAAACGAGAATGGTACCGCCGTCACTGGTGTCTCGATTAAGGGCGTGCTTTTTGTCTTATTCATAATGAGGTGAAAATATGGGAGCAAAAACGATTCGCCGGCTGGTTGTCAAGGTGGGGACCAGCAGTCTGGTAATGAAAAACGGTCGCATCAATCTGCCTTCAATTGATCGCTTGGCTTATTCACTGTCGGCACTAAACAACGCTGGCTATCAGGTGGTCTTGGTATCTTCGGGGGCCATGGGGGCAGGTTTGGCCAGCTTAAACAAAACCAAGCGGCCATCAGCCATTGCCGAGCAGCAGGCATTAGCATCACTGGGACAGGTTGAATTGATGCGCATCTATTCACAGCGCTTTTTGGACTATCAGACCCGTATTGCACAGTTATTGCTGACGCGCGACAATCTGGAGTATCCGCTCAACCGTACCAATGTGTTGAATACGATTGAGGCACTGCTGCAGCAAAAAATCGTGCCCATCATTAATGAAAATGACCCTGTCAGTGTTGACGAATTGGATCACCACACAACTTTTAGTGACAACGATGAATTGTCGGCACTGGTGGCAACACGGATTGGTGCGGATCTCTTGATTGTTTTGTCCGATATTGATGGTTTATTTGACAAGGATCCGCATAAAAATGACGATGCCCGCTTGATTGACAATGTGACTGAATTGACACCAGAAATCAGGCTGAGTGCCACGGGTTCATCGACGCGTTTTGGGACCGGCGGCATGGTTACCAAGCTTAGAGCAGCTGAGACCATTTTAGACGCGGATCGGCAAATGGTGCTTTGCAACGGTCAAGATCCACGCATCATCTTAAAGGTGGTCAATGGTGAACCAATTGGCACGCACTTTGGCCGCAACATGATCAAGCCATTATCAGCCAACAAGGAGGAATTTTAAATGAACGCGACTTTGATTAAAATGGGGCAGCGGGCCCAGGCAGCCGAACAAAAACTGATGCTCTTGGACACAGCCACCAAGAACCAGGCCCTTTTGCAGATGGCCCAAGCATTGCTGAACAACAAAGACAAGATTATTGCGGCCAATCGGATCGATATGGAAAATGCCGTCGCCATGCCAAAGAAGTTTACCGACCGGCTGTTGATCAATGAAAGCCGTATTGATGATATGGCCAATGGCTTAAAGACGGTTGCCCAGCTGCCAGATCCGATTGCTAGAATCGATAAGGGCTGGTACACGGCAGATGGTCTGCAGATCTTGCAAAAGCGCGTGCCACTGGGTGTAATTGGCATTATTTTTGAGGCGCGACCAAACGTTACGGTTGATGCAGCCGCACTGACTTTTAAGAGCGGCAATGCCGTGATTTTGCGTGGTGGCAAGGAGGCCCTGCACACCAATGCCGCTTTGGCCAACATTTTGCGGCAGTCACTGGAAGATCAAGACCTGCCTAAAGACAGCGTCCAATTAATCACTGATACCAGTCATGAGACGGCCGGTGAGCTGATGTATCTAAACGACTACTTAGACGTCTTGATTCCGCGTGGTGGTCGTGGCTTGATTCAACGCGTGGTCAAGACGGCAACGGTACCGGTGATCGAAACCGGGGCGGGCAACTGCCATATCTACGTTGACAAAGATGCGCGGCTGGAAATGGCCCAGGCAATCGTGGTTAATGCCAAGGTCCAGCGGCCATCTGTCTGCAATGCGGCCGAAAAACTATTGATTCACCAAGACGTTGCTGATGCCTATCTGCCGGTATTAGCCAAGAGTCTGCAGGCACATGGCGTTCAGCTGCGTGGCGATGAGCGGGCCTGCGCGATTGTTTCTGACATGCAGCCAGCTACCAAAGAAGACTGGGATACTGAATACAATGATCTGATTATGGCAGTCAAGGTCGTAGATTCATTTGATGACGCGGTTAAGCATATCAATGCGCACAGCACTCACCATTCCGAAGCCATCATTACCGATGACTTAGAGCGAGGGCAGGCCTTCTTAAACCAGATTAATTCGGCCTGTGTTTATGTTAATGCATCTACGCGCTTTACGGACGGTGGTCAGTTTGGCTTTGGCGCTGAGATCGGTATCAGTACGCAAAAACTGCATGCCAGAGGCCCAATGGGATTGGATCAGTTGACGACGATTAAGTATCAGATTATTGGCAATGGCCAGATTCGTCACTGATTTTTGGCAATTTTAATAAAATTAGTTGCATAAATCATTTTCTAATGCTATTCTAACAGCATACTAAGTTTTAAGGAGGCAGCTGAGATGCTAATTCGACAATTAAAGATGCACATGATTCAGCTAACCTCCACCTCAACCACAACAATCTAAAGTGGTTGAGTTCTTCAATCTGGATATCAATAAAGCAGTTAACAGCTGATCGAATCCGCTCAACCACTTACAGAAAGTCTTAAGTGGGATTGAGATGGGTAGATTCGATCGGCTTTTTGTTTGGCTGAAAATAAAGGAGTTTTTTCTATGGAACAGCAGAACAGCGGTCATCTGCGACGTTCAATGACGACGGGGCAGATGGAAATGATAGCCATCGGTGGAACGATTGGTAGTGGTCTGTTTATGGGGGCTACTTCAACCATCAAATGGGCTGGGTCATCGGTATTGTTGGCCTATGCCCTGGTTGGTCTGGTTTTGTATGCCATGATGCGGGCCTTGGGGGAAATGATCTATCTAAATCCGGGAACGGGTTCATTTGCTGATTACGGTACCAAATACATCAATCCACTATCAGGCTATTTGGTTAAGTGGAGCAACGTCTTTCAGTTTATCATCGTTGGGATCTCTGACGTGATTGCCATGTCGCAGTATCTGAACTACTGGTGGCCCAACTTACCAGACTGGATCTCGGGGATCATTTTAATTGTCATCTTGACGCTGGCCAACCTGGTTTCGGCTAAGGCATATGGCTCATTGGAATTCTGGTTTGCCATGATCAAGGTCGTAACGATTATTTTGATGATCGTCGTTGGTTTGATGGTAATCGTCTTTGGTCTGGGCAATAACTGGCATCCAGTCGGCATTTCCAATCTGTGGTCGCATGGCGGCTTTTTCCCGAACGGCTGGAAAGGCTTCTTCTTCTCTTTGGCTGTGATTGCCGGTTCATATCAAGGGATTGAGCTGTTAGGGATTGCGGCTGGTGAGACGGCCTCGCCACAAAAAGCCATTGTTAAGTCAGTCAAGTCCGTAATCTGGCGGATTTTGATTTTCTATATCGGAGCTATTTTCGTAATCGTTTCGATTTATCCTTGGAATCAATTGAGTGCAGTGGGCTCGCCATTTGTGGAAACTTTTGAAAAAGTCGGAATCACTGGGGCAGCCGGTTTGATCAACTTTGTCGTTTTGACGGCCGCCATGTCAGGGGCCAATTCGGGGATTTACAGTGCCAGCCGGATGCTGTTTAAGCTGTCGGTTGATCATGAGGTCTCTCCGTTTTTCTCCAAGCTGTCTAAGCGCGTCGTGCCAAACGTGGCGATTTTGACGATTGCTGGCTGGATTCTGGTTGGCTTTGTACTTAACACGATTCTGACCCAGATGAGCAAAACGGCTTCCAATCTGTTTGTCATCGTCTACAGTGCTTCAGTGTTGCCGGGGATGGTGCCATGGTTCGTTATTTTGATTTCTGAGCTGCACTTTAGAAAACAAAATCCCAACCTGATGGAGAATCATCCATTCAAGATGCCACTGTTCCCGCTTTACAACTACTTTGCTACGGCGGCATTGCTGCTGATCCTGGCCTTTATGTTTATCAATCCGGATACGCGCATCTCGGTTTCCGTTGGGGTGATCTTCTTGGTAATCATGTCGATCATCTACTTCGTGCGCGTTCGTAAGCATGAGGAACCAAAAGCTAGTGAAGAAACGGAATTTGAAAACGAGCATCATTTAAATCATCATAAATAATTGATAAAAAGCGTCTGGTCGAATCGGCCGGGCGCTTTTTGACAGGATTGCTATGCTATAATTTTGATTAATCATATTTTTAAGGAAGAGATTGCAATGAAACATACCTGTACGACTTTTTTGGCAGGCAAGGCAGCCACGCTTGACGGTTCAACCTTGATCTGCCGGCAAGAAGACTATGGCAATGCGTTTGATCCGCAGCGCTTCGTGGTCGTTGATCCTAAAGACCAGCCACGCCACTACGCATCCAAAACGACTAAATTTAGGTTGGAGCTGCCCGATAATCCGCTTAAGTATACATCGGTACCGGATGCTGACAACAGTGCGGGCGTTTTTGCCGCTGGGGGCATTAATGCGGCCAACGTTGCCATGACCGCAACCGAAACGGCAACCACCAATGCGCGCGTGCTTGGTGCCGATCCCTATAATACCGAAAGTGGAATTGGTGAAGAAGATTTTGTCGTTTTGGTATTGCCATATATCAAATCGGCACGTGAAGGCGTCAAGCGGCTGGGCCATTTGCTGGAGCAATACGGTACTTATGAATCAAACGGAATTGCGTTTAGCGATCACGATGAAGTCTGGTATTTTGAGACGATTGGCGGCCATCACTGGGCAGCTCAGAAAATTCCTGACGATGCTTATGTAATTGCGCCAAATCAGTTTAATATTGCCGATTATGATTTTGAAAGCGACTCATCGATGTATTCTGCTGATTTACCAACTTTTATCAAGCAGCATCATCTGAATCCAGAACATGGTCTGAATCTGCGCGAGATTTTTGGCAGTCGTACGGCCAGCGATGCACGTTACAATTACCCACGGGCCTGGTACGTACAAAGGCTGCTGAGTGATGAAGCAGAGCAGCAGCCAACCGATCAGGATCTGCCATTTATTTGTCATCCCAAGCATAAATTAGCCATTGAAGACGTCAAGCAGGCGATGAGCTCGCATTTCCAACAGACCGATTATGATCCATATGGTCATGGTCCGATTAATGAGCGGCAGAAATATCGTCCAATTGCCTTAAATCGAAATCTTGAGATCCATATGCTGCAGATCAGAAATCACGTGCCTGATTCAATTGCCGGCGTGCACTGGCTGGCATTTGGACCTAATACGTTTAATGCTGTCGTGCCGTTTTATGCCAATATCGATGATACGCCGGCTCCTTATAAGAATACGACTGGTGACTTTGATCTGCAGAACATGTATTGGCTGACGCATACGATTGCAGCGCTGGGTGATCAAAACTATCAGCGCTATGAAATGATGGAAGAAGCCTTTGAACAGACGGTTGTTGCTGTCTGTCGCCAACTGCAGGAGCAAATGGACGCCAAGGCAGCTGACATTGAAGATCAGTCATTACTCAGTGCTGAACTGACCAAGACCAATGAAAAAATGGCCCAGATTTCGTTAAATGAAAGTACCAAACTCTTGGGTAAGATGGTCAAGGAAGCCTTTAAAAACGAAAAACTGCAATACTAGCAATCAATCGATAGGTAAGGAAAACTAAATGAAGAGAAAAACGCGGCGGATCCTGCATTGGCTAACGGCCTTTGTAATTTTGTTTGCGCTAAGCAGCTTAATCAAGCCTGGTACGCAAACGAGCTCGACTAACTCCACCATCAGCTCTGCCAGCAGCTCAACGACGCTAGCTAGCCAAGCAAAAGAAAAACTGAGCAGTCTAATCGGTAAGAGCAGCACGAGTTCCAGCAACTATCAGCGTCAGGGCTCCAGTACGCTGATCACGCCCAGTCAAACCAAGGCAGCCTCCGTTTTGTCGGCGGGCGTTAAAGAACAGCTTGGTGGCAGTCTGACTTGGAATGGCCATGGTGCCTACATTGTCAACAATAATCAGACCAGTCTGAATGCTGGTGTCAGCAGCGCACCCTATGCCGTCAACTATACTGACAGTCGCGGGCGAGCCTGGCGTGGGGATGCATGGCTGAACAGAACTACGCGTCAGTATCGTAGTCGTGATCAAACAGGCAATGGCGCGACCAGTTGGAAACCAGCGGGCTTTTTGCAGGCTACCAATCTGACCAACGGACCATCGCATGCCTATGATCGCGGTCATCTGCTGGGGTACGCGCTGGTTGGGGGGATTTCAGGCTTTGATGCCTCCGAGTCCAATGCTAAAAACATCGCTACGCAGACAGCTTGGGCCAATGAGGCAGCCAGTGAGACATCGACCGGTCAAAATTACTATGAGGGACTGGTTAGAAAGGCCCTGGATCAAAATAAAAAGGTCCGCTATCGGGTAACCGATATTTATGACGGTGCCAATTTGGTTCCATCTGGTGCCCACATTGAAGCCAAATCCAGTGATGGCAGTCTGGAGTTCAATGTGTTCGTTCCCAACGTCCAAAACAATATCGTAGTCAACTATGCAACGGGTGCGGTTACGGCCAATAGCACTAGCAATTGATCACAGAACAGAAAAAGAGGTTGGGAAAAAACTAATTTTTCTGACAAAATAAAACAATTTTAATAATAGAAATGGCCGAAGATCAGCGTTTTAAGTCACGCAATCTTCAGCCATTTTTCTGTTTTGAGACTTTATTCCCAGCCTCTTTTTATTGTGTATCTTTAATCGCGTCAATCAACTGTAAAATCGCGTAGGCTGCCTTGTCAGCCTGCTGTGGATCCATCGATTTTAACTGGTAGATCAACTGATTAACAGAAAGAGAGGTTTCGCGGTCACGCTGACTGTCCTCGACCAATTGTGCAGTTGAAATTTGCATGGCGTGGGCAATCTTGTTAAGCGTTTTGATACTGACGTTTTGATCACTCGTTCTCTCTAATCGTGAGATGAAATTGACAGACAAACCGCTTTCTTCAGCAAGTTTTTCTTGTGTTATACCGAGGCTTCTACGGAAGGCTCTGATATTCTCGCCTATATTTAAAATTTCCGGCACCCCCTCTATTTAAATCTAACCAAAAAATTTGAAACTTTTAACGTTATAGATAAACGGTTTCACGAAATAAATTTTGCAATTAATGCACATATTATAGAATTGACAGATTTTTTGAGTAATTTTGTTTTTGCATAAAATAAAATCATGGTGAATGCACATAAATTTGCTTGTCATTCTTTAGGGCCAAAACTTGCAAACGTTATAAAAATACAGCAAAATGGAACATAGCATAAAAACGATGACGAAGAAGGAACCACTTTATGAGTACGACGACGCAGCAGTCGACCGGTCAAAGACGACGGGTCCACTATATTTTTAATAATCAAGAAGTGCCACGGCTGACGATTCGCCAGCTGTTTGATACTCGTCGCTTTAGTCGCTTGACGGCGGTTACCGGTGAGTTGGACGCCGACTTTTTTAACCAGCATCTCAGCGACCTCATTCAAGTAGAGATTGCTTTAGGTGCTCAAGAACAGGTTACGCCCCAGACGGCTGACGAGGCAGCAACAAAGGGAGCCTTAACCACGGCTTTGCTGGCAGCGGCCAACAAGCAGCCGGCCCGTTTGTTTGAGGCACTTAGCGGCCAGAATCAACTGAACGTCTTAAATGGCTTGTTTACTGTTGAGCAGGCTCCAGTTCAAGAGGTTCATTCGCGCTTTTATCTGCTCAGTGATGATGCTGGTACACAAACACGCGTGATTTTGGGCAGTGTCAATTTGACCGCGGCGTCTTTTGATGAGCAGCATAATCAGCTCGAAGAAGTCATGGTCTTTGACAATAGTCCATTATACGCTAATTTGATGCAGCGGTTTAAAAACGATATCAAGCCGGTCTTAAAAAACTATTTTTCAGCCGAGTTGCTCAGTGCCGCCCAAAAACAGCTGGATGCCATGAAAAAGGATCAAAAAGCCGGTAAGGACGTTGGTAATGTGATCATCCTTGGCAATGAGACAACGGATCAGATCGCGATTGCCGATATGACTGATTTAATCTCACATGACGTGCAGCAGCAGATTGATCGTGGCATCGTCAAGCCAGAAATTGCCAAGGCCATGCGAGACATTACAACTGATCGAGCTCTGGTCAAAGATGAGTTGGAACGTTCGATTCATCAACAAGATGCCATCTTTAACCTGCAAAAAGAATCCGTTTCGCCACGAGCCGCCAAGCCAACGCTCAAGACTCGTGAGAAAATCTACAAGCAGGTGCGGCAGACCTTGTTGACTGACATGACGCCGCAAGAGCGCTCAGCTGAAAAGAAATACACCACGTTTTTGTATGATCGACCAATGGAGCGCAACCTAGCCAACGATAACAGCGGCCTTTACGTACCAAACGACGCCGGGACCTATCCAATTCCTTTCGGCAGGCTGGCTACTATCAGTGAGATTCGCGATGGTTTAAAGAGCATTGATGCGGTCATGCAGGGCTATGCCAAATATGTGGTCGACTATACGCCTGATTATGGCCAGCGCTTTTATGAGGCGATTTTGTACAGCTTTACGGCGCCATTTTTATGGGAGATCCGCTCCAAGGCCAGTCTGAATCCAGAAGATGGTAATGACGTACCCAATTTCTTGGTTTTGGGCGCTACGGCCGGATCAGGCAAGTCAACTTTGCTGCGGATCATCAATCAGCTGACCTGGAATACAGATCGCTCACTGATTGATTTTGGGACGATCTATCCAACTGAGACGCCGCAAAAAAAGCTTAAAACGGTGCAGGCACTTGAACACTATATGAAGACCGGCAGTACCTACCCAGTGTTAGTCGATGAAATCGAGCCTTACTTCTTCCAGCAGGATCAATACAGTCGACACCTGATCGTTGATACCATGAATGATCTGGTCAATCATCCACATGCCGTGGCACCACTGATTGGTACGACCAACTACGATTCTGGCTTTACCATGCTGCGAGAAACAGCGCGCCGGACCTATTATCTGCAGATTGATAAGGTTATTGATGAAGAACAAAAAGGTGAGGCCAATAAATACATCTATAATGTGCGTCAAACGTTAAACAATACGCTGTTTAAGGATTTTGTCGTACGCATGGCCACCTTGCTCAGCGATGACGAGACGCCATGGCGAACGTTTGATAAGCAGACGGGGCGGCTGGACTTTTTGGCCAACACGCGTCGTATCTTTAAAGAGTATTACGAGATGGCGGATCTGCCGGTACCGGACTTTTTTGCTGAAGCCATCTGCGACGATTTTCGCGAAAGCGCCCGCAGCCGTTGGGCCAAGCTCTATCTTACGCAGACTGAGGACTTTAAGCGCTATGCCGATAAACACAGTCTGCTGTTTGATATTTCCAAACTCAATACCTTTAATGGCTTCAGTGCCGACAGTATTGAAGAGTATCGTAATGCGCTGCCGGTTGAGATCTGTGTTGATGGTATCAACGGCAAGCGTGGCAAGTTTATGGAGATTAAAGAAGACGCCTTCTTTAAGTGGATTGGCGAACCAAATCCGTATACGCGGGATACTGAATCAAGCGCTGATGAAACGGTTGCTGAACCAGAAACTGATCGCTCAGCAGCTGCTCAGCCGCCAAAGAAAAAGAAGGGCTTTTGGGCGCGGCTGTTTGGCTAGCTGCCCAATCGATTTGTGATCGATCTGGGTTGAATTCATTGATCGAAAGGGTTTACAATACATTCTAGAGATAGTTTAATCAAACAATTAACTCAAGGAAGGTATGGCAGATGCGTTTCAATCGAGAATTTTACAAAGACATCTTCTTTTGGGGCGGGGTTTTGATCTTCTTATCAGCGATTCTGTATCGTGGCAGCTGGTCAACATGGTTCGGTTATCTGGACGTCTTTTTAATCGTGTTTGGCCTTGCTTTGGCCGCCATGACGATGTTTACCCGAACCAGACAGTCAAAATAAATAAAAAGGATTTTAGCTGCATGGCTAAAATCCTTTTTTGGTCTGATAATAATTAAAAAGCCCTCTGCAGAGCTGCAAGGGACTGATTAGTCTTGTTTGGCCTCAACCGTACGAACGCGATTTTTAGGTTGACGCTTGGCATGGAACTTTTCCAAAACAGGAACGACCATGCGTTGATACCAGTGACGGCTCGTCAGCCAGCGATGGAAGCGTGGCGAGAGCTTGGACAGGGCAAACAGGGCCAGCAGGAAAAATGGTACCTGTGGGATTACGGGCAGTGCCAAACCGATGATGCCACCGACAAAACCGGTCAGTGCAAGCATTCCCCAGCCAATTTTCTCCAAAACGATCAGCATACGGTCATCTCCTTTTAAACGCGACTTGATTTTGTTGGCAAAATTATAGCACGTTCGGCTGAAAAGCGCATTGAAAACGAATCGGCCTTGAGCTTTTTTAAAGTTTTGATCAACTAGCGGTGCGTTATAATTAGGCTAGTTTGATGATAAGGGATGATGGTAATGCTGAATAAAAAGCAACTGGTGATCAAGATAGTCTTAAAACGGTTATGGTACCTGGTTTTTGGCATTATCGTAATTGCGATGGCCGTGCAGCTTTATTTATTGAAGGGAACGCCCAGCCAGCCCTTGAACATGCATCGGCTGCGCTCCGATGTCAGCTATACCGATACGCCAACGCTTTTGATTCCGGGGCAAGGCGGTAATACAATCACGTTTGATACCTTTATCAAACGGGCACAGAATCAAAATATCGCGCAAAGTGCCATGGTCGTGCGCGTTTCGCCAACTGGTCAGGTACGGGTTAAAGGCAGTCTTAAGGGTAAGAAGAATCCCGTTATTCAAATCCTGTACGATTGGAACTATAATGTTTCGTTTGAGCCGGAGATGCACCAGCTGACCCAGGTTTTGATCGTGCTGAACCGGCAGTATCACGTCAAAAAGCTTAATATTGTTGCTCACTCGTATGGCGGGACCGAGTTTTTGCATGCCTATCTTGGTAATGCCAAGCTGCAAAAAAAGCTTAGTTTTCAAAAGATTGTCCTGCTGGGCGTACCGGTAGAAGAAAGTTTTGGCGTTAATACCAAATATACGGCCTGGCTGTTTAAAAAGTCCCGCGATGCTGAATTCAAGAAATTGTTGTGCCAGGTTAAAAAAGCTCAGTTTTCAAAAGATGAGGCGATCTATAATATCATGGGCAAGGAAGCCGATCAAAAAACGGACGGTGAGGTTCCTAATATTCAATCGCAAATGATGGCAACGCTGTTTAAAAATACATCGGTTAAATACGTACAACGCTGGTATCCCAAGACGTCGCATCGTCAGCTGCACGAAAAAAAGGCCATTTTGAAATATGTCATGCAGATTCTGTGGGGAAAATGACTATAAAAAAAGAGAGTGTTAAAAGCGGCACTCTCTTTTTATGTTTATTTTTGGTTGAAATGACAGTATTTATGCTGAAAGTCGGCAATTGCATCGTATTCTTGCTGCAGGTCGCTGCTAAGCTGAACGTAAATCGGTACCAGCGACTGATAAATGTCGTAGGTGTCATGATTTGGTTGACAGGTCGCGGCTTTTTGCAAATGTTCTTTGATGACGTCGATTTTTTTGATCATGCCCAGACTCTTCATGCCCATCACTACCGCGGCCAGTGTTCGGCTGTCTTGTTCTTGGGGAATGGCAACGGGACTTTGGAAGACATCGGCTAAAATCTGGCGCCACAGACCAAAGCGGGCAAAGTTGCCAGTAGCCATGATCTGCTTGGGTTCACCAACGACGGTTTCTAATGTTAAGCTGATGGCATATAGTTCATAGACGGTTCCCTCCAAAACGGCACGTGCCATGTGAGCCCGCGTATGATGCGGCGTCAGCCCAAAAAACGAGCCGCGGGCATTGGCATTCCACATTGGCGCCCGTTCACCATTTAAGAATGGGTGGAAGATCAAACCATCAGAGCCGGCAGGAATCGTTTTGGCAATCTTGGCCACAACATCCAGGCTTTCTTCATGCATCATGCTGGCCAGCTGCTTTTCTGGAGCAAACAGTTTGTCACCAGCCCAGCTGAAGACGGTGTTGCCGGCATTGATTGGCCCACCAACGACCCAGTGATCTTCGTCTAGAGCATAGCAGAACAGGCGGCCTTCAATGTCAAAACGCGGTTGATCAGTAATAACCCGCACGGCCCCTGAGGTGTCGCCAATCGTAATGGCCGTGGTTCCTTGATCCAAAGCACCAACGCCCAGATTATCCATGGGTCCGTCTGCCGCACCTAAAATAAACGGCGTATCCATTGGCAAGCCAATCTTAGCGGCAATCTGACTGCGTAGACCGCGGACCTGCTCGTATGGACTAGTCAGCTGTGGCAGTTGATCACGCGAGATGCCGATCAGTTTAAGCGTTTCTTCATCCCAGTCCAACTCTTTAAGGTTGAGCAGACCTGACGCACTTGCCGATGAGATGTCGGTTTTCAAAACACCGAACAGTCGCCAGAACACATAATCCTTGATGCCCAGCCAACAGGTAGTCCGCTCAAAGATTTCCGGATGCTCATTTTTAAGCCATAGCAGCTTGTAAGGCAAAGACATCGGGTGCGTTGGCGTCCCGGTACGCTGATAGATTTTTAGTCCTTCACCGTTTTGCCTCATTTTGGCGGCATATTTAGCTGCCCGGTTGTCGCCCCACGTCAAAACGCGTGTCAGGGGCTTATTGACACGGTTTAATCCAATCAAACTGTGCATCATGCTGGAAAATGAAACACCGCGTAGTGTCCCGTTGCTTAGGTCTGCTTTTAAAACGACGTCATGCAGCGTGTCAACGACCGTTTCAAAAATCTCGTCTGGATCTTCTTCCAGCATTTCCGGTTCATCCCGGAACAGTTGATGCGTTCGTGATGAGCTGGCCAGTGCATGGAAGTCCTGGTCATATAAAACTGCTTTAGTACAAGTGGTGCCGATGTTTACCCCGATCAAGTAGTCCATTTGATCCCCTCATTTCTAATTTCTAGTACAAGTATAAAAAAAGGCGGGCAGTCGTTCAAGCATTTGAATGGATTTTGTGAATTTAATCACTATAATCTGGAGCCATCAAAAATGTTAAAATGAACAAAAATAAACAGAAGGTGACGAAATGAAAAAAGAACATGGCCAGGTTACGGGTATCATCTGGAGGACACCAGCAGAAATGTCTGCTTATCAAAAGCTGCAAGAGTACGCCTCAGATTACCGACTGACCGTCTCGGCCGCGGCCAAGCAGTTGGTAATGCAGGGCTTGCGTTGCATTGTTAATCAAGCAGAAAAATGATTTGAGATTTTTTCCCAAAAGGACTTGCAGAATTAAAAAAATACGACTATTATAATAGCCATATTAAAATTTAATGAGATTCATTAATAATTTGTTTCTAAGAATGAATAGGAGTGATCGGAATGGTTCAATTTTCAAAACGGGTTCCTGCAGATGGTACGGACGCAGTTGGGGCAATCCTGGCAGCGGCGGCTGATCCATCAGTAATTTCATTTGCCGGGGGCCTGCCAGCGCCAGAACTGTTCCCCGTCGCAGAAATGAAAAAAGCGGTCGATACGGTTTTTGACGAACACGGCCGCGAAGCCATGCAATATGGTGCATCGCGCGGGGTAACGGAACTGCGCGAACTGATTACCAAGCGGGTTAAGGAACGTGAAGGTATTGATTCAAAGGTAGAAAACGTTATGGTAACGACTGGTTCTGAACAAGTGCTGGACCTGGTCGGCAAGGCCTTTATTGATGAAGGCGATGAAGTGCTGGTGGAAGACCCAACCTACCTTTGTGCGCTGGATGTCTACCGTTCCTATGGTGCCAAGTTTGTCTCTGTCGCACAAGACGATGAGGGCCTGCGTGTCGACGCCTTGGAAGAAGCCTTGAAGAACCACCCAAAGGCCAAGCTGCTCTACACGGTTTCCAACTTCCAAAACCCAACTGGTAAGACGATGCCGGCTGATCGGCGCAAGAAGGTGGCTGAGTTGGCTGCCAAATACGACGTGATGGTTCTGGAAGACAACCCATACGGTGACATTCGTTTTGAAGGTGAGCATGTACCAGCCATCAAGTCATTTGATACGACCAACCATGTTCTGTACATGAGTACGTTCTCTAAGATTTTGGCACCTGGCTTCCGGCTGGGCTGGGTTCTGGGTGATCCAAAAGTCATTGACAAGCTGACGGTGCTCAAGCAGTCTACTGACCTGCACACCGACCAGCTGGCACAATGGGCAGTTGTTGAATTCTTTGCTCAAAACGACATCAACGAGCATGTTGATCAAATCAGTGCCCTGTATGGCAAGCGCAAGAACCTGATGATTGAAGGCATGAAGAAGTACTTCCCAGCAGGCGTTAAGTACACGAATCCAGAAGGTGGGATGTTCCTGTGGGTTAAGGTTCCTGGTGTCAAGGACACGGTTGAACTGTTTAAGAAGTGCCTGAAGGAAAAGGTTGCCTTTGTGCCTGGTGATCCATTCTTCGCCGGTGAGCCAGAACCAGGTACGTTCCGCTTGAACTACTCCAACATGCAAGAAGACAAGATCGAAGAAGGTCTGAAGCGTTTGGGCAAGGCTTTAACCGATGCCGTTAATGAAGGTAAGTAATGCGAACGATATTGAGTATGTTTCATTGATTTTTTCAGCCAACATTTATAATTAATGAAATGCGGACCGTCAGCTAAACAGCTGGTGGTCTTTTTTGTGCTTTAGACAAACGTTTGCAATGCGATAATGTTTCAAGTAACTACCATCATGACGTATTGGCGGAAGTCTCACCAGATTCACGGATCATTTTGTTGACGATGCATCGCCGGGAAAATCAAGGTGCTCCAATGCAGCGAGTCTTTGAAACCATAAAAAAAGAAGTTGAAAAACATCCTGACGTTGAGGTTGTTTATCCCGTGCATCTCAGTCCAAGGGTACAGCAGATGGCTAAGCAGGTCTTTGCAGACGAACCACGCGTCCATCTGATCGCGCCACTGGATGTTGTTGATTTTCATAATCTGGCGGCCCGCAGTTATCTGATTATGACTGATTCGGGTGGCGTTCAAGAAGAAGCACCATCTTTAAACAAGCCGGTTTTGGTTCTGCGGGATGAAACCGAGCGTCCAGAAGGCGTTACGGCCGGTACATTGCGGCTGGTTGGTACCGATCCTAAAAAAGTAGGCCAAGCAATGGAAGAGCTGCTAGATGATACAGCCATCTATCAAAAAATGACCCAGGCACCCAATCCATACGGTGATGGTCGTGCTGCTGAGCGTATCGTTTCGATCTGTAAAAAATACTTAGGATCATTAGTTACCAACAACTAGGGTAGTCAAACGGTGATTTATAAGCGTTTAAACTGCCAGCCAGCCACTGTGTTGAAGCATTATAATCTATAGCGCAATTAAGAGGTTGAGTTAATTCTCGGTCTCTTTTTTACTCAGCGACTAGATAAGTATCAAAATCTGCACTAAACTAAGTTGGGTTTAATTTTAGAAAACAGGAAGTAGTGGATAATTGAAAACTTATCGCATGCAGAGCCTGGTATTGGTCTTGATTGCCTTTGCTCTAGGCTTTAGTGAATTTATTATCGTCGGGGTCCTGCCTGATATTGCCAAAACGTTTAATGAACCGGTCACCGTGGTAGGACTTTTGGTGACGATCTTTGCTTTGGTCTATGCATTCAGCACGCCATTGATCACAATGATGATTGGGACGCGCAGCTTGTTGAAAGTCGAGACATGGCTATGGCTTGTGTTTATTTTAGGCAACGTTATGGTGATGGCGGCGCCGAATTATCCGATTCTGGTGGCAGCCCGCGTCGTTACTGCCATCGTTTCAGGCGTTATCATCTCAATTGCGACGACATTTGCCAACAGTCTGGCACCGCTGGAAAAAAGAGCGGGTTTGATTGCCTGGATCTTTTCGGGCTTTTCGATTGCCTCGGTATTTGGCGTTCCAGTTGGTACCTGGATCTCAATGCATTTTGGCTGGCGGACCACGTTTGGCGTGATTGTTGCCGTCAGTTTAGTGATCTTGTTTTTAATGAGCGGCAGTTTGCCAATTGATTTCAGACAAGGAAAAGCCCAGAATTTCAGCGATCAATTTCGGATTTTTGGTGATCGCAGAATTTATGTGGGAATGCTATTGCCAATGTTAAACCTGGCAGCTACCTATACTTTTTACACCTATTTGCGACCGATGCTGGCGGGACCATTGCATTTTGGTACCGGTGCAATCACGATGCTGCTGTTTATCTATGGGCTGATGTCGTTATTTAGCAATCAGTTCTCAGGCCGGCTGGTGGAATTAGGTGGGCTGCATAAAATGCCGCTGGTTTATTTGCTTCAGTTTATCGGTTTGGCACTGCTATCAATTAGTCTTAACATCCGTGGGTTGGCGCTGATTCTGATTATGCTGATTGGGGTCTTGATGTATCTGCTCAATTCGCCAATTCAACTGCATTTTATCGATATTGCCACGCATGATTATCCAGCATCATTAGTGATGGCTTCTTCGATCAATTCAATCTTTTCCAATTTTGGAATTGCGCTTGGTTCAGCAACCGGCAGTCTATTAGTTAAAACGCATGGCTTGATTGCTGTTGGGCCAGGGGGTGCCGTGTATGCAGCAGTTGCCGGAATTTTGGTAATCTGGCTGAATCGGATCAATCAAAAAATGTCGCCGGTTGATTTAAAATAACGCTTGACATTAATTAAAAAATGATTAGAATTAACTCATAATCATAGTGAAACGATGCCCCAGGATGAGTAGTCGCTACAAATCTTTTAGAGAGCTTTTGGTTGGTGGAAAAAAGCAGATTTCAACGATGAAGATGGTCCTGATTTAAGTGGCGGACCGATGAAGTGAGTAGTCGGAACCGGTAAGCGACCGTTATCTCGCTGAGTCAATGACTTATTGAGGCTGTTTTGGCGACAAAACGGCAAATAAAGGTGGCATCACGAAAACTCGTCCTTTAGCTGGGGCGAGTTTTTTTATTAAGGAGATGAAGTTAATGGGTTTTAAGGTAGCAGTTGCTCAGATTGACATTGTACTGGGTGATCCAGATCAAAATTATCAGACGGTTGAAAAAGAAATCAAGGCTGCCGCCCAGGCCGGTGCTGACGTAGTCGTATTTCCAGAAATGTGGAATACCGGCTATGCACTGACCGAATTGGCACGATTGGCCGATCAAGATGGTTGGCGTACCAAGCAGCTGCTGGCAAAGGCTGCCAAGGAAAATCAAATTGCTGTTGTGGGCGGTTCAGTGGCAACCGTGCGAGCTGGCGGCAAATTCTACAACACGACCTATGTCTATGATGAAACCGGACAATTGGTCGGCAGCTATGACAAGGTGCATTTATTTGGCTTGATGCATGAAGACCAATTTATTCAAGCAGGTGATCACGGCAACGTTTTTGAATTAAAAGGCGTCAAGAGTGCCAGCTTTATCTGCTATGACCTGCGCTTTCCGGAATGGTTCCGTACCGTGGCCAAGCAGGGTGTCGACGTTATCTACGTCCCTGCAGAATGGCCGACGCCGCGCGTTGAGCAGTGGGAGGCATTGGTTAAGGCGCGGGCGATTGAAAATCAAGCTTTTGTCGTAGCCGTTAATCGGGTTGGACACGATGCCGAAAACAGCTATAGTGGTCACTCACTGATCGTGGATCCATTGGGGAACGTGATTGCCAATGCCGGGGAAAAAGCCGGTTTAACGATTGCTGAATTAGATCTGGATCAATTAAAAGCAGTGCGGGGTCCGATTCCAGTATTTAAGGATCGGCGTCCGGAGCTATACGACTAGTATTAAAAGAATCAGAAAAATTTGAAAGGAAGATCATCAATGGAATTTAAACAATCAAAACTGTTGGATACACTGCCAAAGCAATTCTTCGCCAATCTGGTCGCCAAGGTTAATGCCAAGGTAGCAGAGGGTGTCGACGTCATTAATCTGGGCCAGGGTAACCCTGATAAGCCAACGCCAAAATATATTGTTAAAAGTACGCAGAAATGGGTTGCTGATCCGAAAACGCATAAGTACTCGCCATTCCAAGGCTTGCCAGCATTCAAGCAGGCGGCGGCAGACTTTTATCAAGAAAAATACGGTGCCCAAATCGATCCTGAAACCGAGGTCGCTATTTTAGGCGGGTCTAAGATTGGTCTGGTTGAACTGCCATGGGCATTAATGAATCCAGGCGATACGATGCTTTTACCAGATCCTGGCTATCCTGACTACTGGTCTGGGGCCGCGCTGGGTGAGGTTAAGTTCGAAACCTTCCCATTGCTGGCTGAAAACAACTTCTTGCCCGACTTGGACAAGATCCCTGAAGAAACGGCCAAGCGTGCCAAGTTTATGTATCTGAACTATCCAAACAACCCAACCGGTGCCGTGGCAACCAAGGAATTTTATGCCAAACTGGTTGAATGGGCTAAAAAATACCATGTTGGCATCATCAGTGACTTTGCCTATGGTGCGCTGGGTTTTGATGATCAAGCTCCGGTCAGCTTTATGGAAACGCCAGGTGCTAAAGAAGTCGGTATCGAATTTTATACTTATTCTAAGACGTTCAACATGGCGGGCTGGCGGATTGCATTTGCAGTCGGCAACTCCGACATCATTCATGCCTTGAATCTGATTCAGGATCACTTGTTTGTTAGTCTGTTCCCAGCCCTGCAATATGCGGCAATTGATGCCTTAAAGAGTCCAGAGCGTGACGATGAGATTCAAAAGATCGTACATCGCTATCAAAAGCGTCGCGATGCCTTTGTAGAAGCCGCCGAAAAGATTGGCTGGCATGCTTATGTGCCAAAGGGAACCTTCTATGCCTGGATGCCGGTACCAAAGGGCTTTACCAGCGAAACGTTTGCCGATTTGCTGTTGGACAAGGCAGGCGTTGCCGTAGCACCTGGTAATGGCTTTGGTGAGCATGGTGAAGGCTACGTGCGGATTGGCCTGCTGATCAAGCCTAAGCGATTGGTAGAAGCCGTTGAACGGGTGGCAGAGCTGCATTTGTTTGATTGATCAGGAATTTAAGAGGCTGGGAATTAACCCAACCTCTTTATTATTTTCTGGATAATAATGCCTCAGCGCAGTAGCTGGCTGGCAGGTCTGTCAGCATATCGATATTTTCTACCGAAGCACTCCTTGTTTTCACATCACGAAAGCATTGATTATTCTTTGATTTTGTTGCCAAACCGCACGATTTAATGGTAACCGTCTATATTGTTTACATGGTCTTAGATAAGACCCTTGATGAACTTTTCTGGGAAACATAAAGTCCCGCCTTTTTTCATATTGATTTAGTGAAAAATGGCTCAAAAGCGAGTTTTGTCTTGTTTTTACTAGAATATGCGACAGATTTTGCTGAAAGCGGTTGAAAATGATTCTGTAATTGCGTTATCCTTAATAGGTAGTAATATCTTGATAAATCAAACAAGAGGTGGTGTTAACATATGCTAATTGCCAGCAAAAAACTCACCCCTGCATTTAAAAAGACGCTGATTAGTGCTCCCAAGCCACGATACGTTAAGGAAACATCATTGTGCGACTGGATCATTCGTGAGGTATCCATGCAGGATTATGGCATGCTGCTGTGTATCAATCAAAATACGCAGATGCCAATCGTGCTGCCGGGTGCCGAGTTTCTCAAAGTCAGTCCAGTTTCAGTGTTGCGACAAGTCTTGATGTTTGTGATGGCCGGAATGGGGATCAGCTCCATTAAACTAACTGAATACGTTAATTGTATTGCCCACAGCAAGCTTGAATTTCAAAACATGACTGATGATTTTTTGGTTGAAAAAGCCTTCCGTGCCTATGCACCAGAATTAGCCAAAATTGATGTGGACCGCCTGGATGATGAGCAGTTACTGAATCAGTTGGGGATTCTTTCATTGACGCTGGGCAGCAGTACGCGCGTCTTTTGTGATTTGCGCAAGCCCGAGATGGCACCAGCCGTATGCTTTAAAAATCAGATTAATCAAGAATGGCGCCTGCCAGCCCAAAGAAAAGGCAGCATGGCAGAAAAATCCGCCTGGGAATTTGACTATCACCAGTTTCATCAATGGGACGATCAGATTCAAAAAACGCCGGCTTGGAATGGTTATGCGGCAATTATTCGTGAGATGCGCCAGGTCAACGATGCATTTTTACGGCGCTATCATGACTATCTGGAGCAGGCCGAAACGGTTGATGATGCAAGAATGCAGCAGTATCTGCGCTTAGCCGATGTCTATTTGAACCGCTATTTGATTGCGCAGCATCCAGAAACGATTACCAGCGATCTGGCGGCACCAACGGCCTATTTGTTTGAATGGCTCTTGGAACATGGGCAGATCAAAGAACAAAACGTGCAGTTGGTAGTTGATGCCATGTTGGCGCTGGGGGCGTTTATCAAAGTCACTGGCGTCTATTCATCAATGGATGAGGATCTGTATCGCCAGGCAGTTCATGATGGTGGCGATCGAGTGCGTGCATTCTTTAAAGCTGCCGATGCGCAGGCTCAGCGCGAGGCCGCAGATGATGCCCCAATCAGTCGTGAGGAGGTTGCTGGCAAGCGGATCGATGCCTTGGTTCAAGAGCTGATGGCCTTAGCCGATGATGATCGCTTGGCTGATGCTTTAGCTGCCATCTTAAATGAAACGCCAGCACTGGTTGATAAACTGCTGACCAGACTGACGCCACTGCAGCAGCAGCAACTGGCTCGTCACTTGGCCCAGCTGCTTTCTGATGATCAAGATGATTAAAAAATGGCTGAAGATTGCGTTGCTCAAAACGCTGATCTTCGGCTATTGATTGAAATGACCGAATTTGCCGAATCCCTGCCTGATGACAATATGAAGTTCAAATATGGCTCTGACGTGATGAGGGGCCTAAAGCCTGCTGTTAGAGAAAATGACAATCAGCAATAAGGCTCGTTAGTAGATCATGACTTGATGGATCATTCTTTTTCTAGAAGTATTAACATAGATAATTAAGTCGCGCATGGCAAAGAACAGATCAGATAGAATCAGGGATTCTGAGCGGGCGAAAATATTTTAGGAGCCAGCGCTGACCACGTTGCACCAAGGATTAAATGAGGCGACAGCTACACCAATCAAAGTAACGTGCAAAGTGAGATAAGGCTCTAATTAGAAGTGATTTATGTGCCGCATTAATTGCTCATGCCTATCTAGACTGATTAGAAGGATAGTTTTCACTTTCAAAATAGTGGATTTATTTTATACTCTTTTATACTTTTTGGTAATCCAAGAGTAGTTTTCCTAAAATTAATTTGGCCGTTCAGCAAATAGTCGATAAATCATGCAGACTGGTGGTCATTTAAGCAGTAGCTGGTCATCAGCTAAAAAGCTTTCATGAAACTTTTCAACGGGATGCAGCCATTGTTTGCCGAACTCATCAATTAAACCGTGAAACTCTTGAGCGTCCTTAATAGTAAATTGGTCATCCAGCTTGATGATTTTGGCTAGATCTTGATATTTCCGCAAGCCAGTGATGCCCATTTGCTCAAACAACGTTCTTGCATACTTGTCGCTGACGAAAACGGGGGTATCAAATACATAGATCAACAAGACGTCGGCGGTTTCTGGACCGATACCATGCAGCCTTAACAATTCTTTACGCAGCTTTGAGCCAAAGTGTCGTTTGATCAGATCATAGTTATCGTCAAAAGGCTTTGTCCAGTCAAAGATGGTGTGGACAGCTTGGCTCTTATTTTTAAAGAAACCCGCTGGACGAATGATTGCTTGAAGCTCATCAGTTGATAGTCGTCTGATTGCGTTAGGATCAAATTTGGTAGCTACTTTAAAATTGGCAATGGCACGCTCGGCATTGGCTTGGGTAGTATTTTGGATCATGATGGCGCCAATGATAATCTCAGCTTTGGAATCAGCCGGCCACCAGTTCGTTGGTCCCATAGTAGTTAGCATTTTTTGGTAAAGTTCATATAGGGTCAGTTTCATAACGTTTTCCTTTCTGGGAAAGTAGTTGTTGTTATTATAATCTTAAATGCCACTATTTTTGATTGGCATGTTTGACTTAAGCTATGCTTTAAAGATTAGACTATGAAAAAATGATGATCGGAAGGGAAAATATGACCAGGGTATTAATTATTGATGCGACTGGAACGCTGGGCAGCGCTGTTCGTCAAACGCTATTGGATCAAACTGATGATGAGTTGACACTGTTTGCCCGTTCAGCAAATCAGATTTAAACCGGTGCTCGAGAAAAAGCAATCAGTGGTAACGTAATAAATGATGCCGATCTGGATCAGGCAATGCAGGGTCAAGATGCGGTTTTTGCTGCTTTGAGTGGCAATCCGGAGTTATTTGCCAAAAAATCACGGTTGCAATGGATCGCAACCATGTTTCACGGCCTAAGACTGTCGAAGTTGCCAAGCAATATGGCGCTACGGATATTATTGATTATCACAATGGCGATATTGCCGATCAAATTCTTGAACTGACAAACCATGTTGGCGTAGACAAGGTGCTGATTGCCGGTGGGAATGCCGAATACACCTTTGAACAAGCCGTTCGGATGTCTAAACCAGGTGCTTCGATTGGTAACGTTGCTTACTTGAATGGTCATGACACGGTTAAGATTAATGCCGGTGACTGGGGTGTTGGGATGTCCAACATCAAGATTGATGGCGAGGTAATGCAAAGCAATCGACTGCGGATGGAAAAATCAGCCAGTCTGATTATGAATGGCCGTCTAGATCCTTCATTGATGATTACGCATACGTTCCATGGCTTTGAGACAAAACTCGCCATTAGATTACTTTTCAACAAAACAAAAGAGGCGCTAAGAAACGGGGAAGTTTCTTAGCGTCTCTTTCTCATACCAGGGGGATCCTGATAATCTTGACAATGGATTGTGCGGCTGTTATGGGGAGGATCGGTTGAATGAAGTTGTCCACTCACAACTGTCACAGGGGTTGTCAACCAATCGCCGCGCAATAATATCCATGTCCAAACCAGACGAGGTGCGTTCGTCATGATTTATGTCTGAATTATATCACAATGACTTCAGAATACCATAGTTGACGGCTAAAATCATCAATAAATACCCAGATTAAGCCTAATCGGTAATTATTTTAATGTTTTTTAAGTCGCCGACCACCAATTCTCAACATTGCTGCTAATGCGAAAAGACCTAAACCAAGCAAGGCCGTGTTTTCGTTACCGGTTTGAGGTAGTTTTTGTTGATTTGAATCGCTTTGAGAATCGGTATGGTGATGAGCAGTAGGTTTATTTTCACTTGATACCGGCTCGTTGGTCATAAATACGGTTGATGATACATTTTCATTGGCTGATTGGGCTGTTGCAACCTTAGAAGCAGCTTCGTGATCGTCATTGGTTGTCGTATCAATAAACTCGCCGAATCCTGATCGTTGAGCCATCCGACAGCACCATCCCCAAAGATTGCCGATCGTGGTAGGTCCCCATGTAGCGGCCTTCTTTGTTGGTCTGCGTGATGCTGGTATCTGGTGACAGTACGAATCCCTGGTAAGTCATGGTCTGGCCAATGTTGATGCTGTTAGGCGTATTGGTCAGCAGTTCCTTAGCCTGATCTAGCCGTGATTGCAAAAGCGACTTTTGTTCGGTCGTTAAGTCAGCCTGCTGATTGTCAAGCTGGGTCTGCATGGTATTGATGTCGCTGGCTGAAACGCCAAATGCCAGGGTACCGTCATCAATCAGCTTTTTGGTTTTTGAATCCAAATAGGCATAGTCGCTGATGTTTCTTAATGAAAGATCATTGGCTACGACAAATACGAAACGGCTCAAGTCGCCAAGTGCCGAGGTCTTCATCGTGGCATCGTCATTAGTCGTGTAGCGTGTTTTGGCTTCGGCATGCTCAATGCTTAAAACATCGCCGGCTTGCAGCTGCAGCGTCTGATTAAACCGATAGCTCTGGTCGCCAATGAAGGTTTGATCAAACAGCGTCTCAGCACCACGGCTGACCGTCACGCGGGCGTATTGCGCGTTAGGAAAGTAGCTGTGCGGCTGACCACTGGCTTTGATCGTGAGTTCGCCAGCAGGCTGGGCAGTCTGATTGGCATTGTAGTAGTCGAGCTGAGCAAAGGTATAGTTGCCAAGTCAGTTGGTATCGGATTGAGCAACGTTACCGCTATCATATGTAATAGCTTCGGTTGGTACGTTTGCTGCTGAACTGGTGCTCTCATTGGTCGCAGCCGACGATGCCGATGAATCGCTGACGATATCAGCATCATCGGCAACTGAATTGTTGGTGTTGGTAGCAGATGCGGTGCTGTTTTGCGAAGTGTTGGTTAACGTAACGGTATTGGCAGTCGCTGGATTGGTAATCGTTACAGCAGTAGTTGAGCTGTTGACAGTCGTGTCGGCCTTAACCGTTGCATCGTTAAAAGCAAAGCCAGTTGTTGCCGTCAAAAGCGCGAAGCTGGACAGCAGCAGGTATTTAGGCAAGCATGGTGTCTGCATTGAATTTTCCCCTTAAAAATACTGGTTTGAATATGGCACGAGTCATTAGGAATTTCTAAGAAATACCGTATTGATTATAACTTATTCCAACAGTTGATTCCCATTCAAAAGGGTTAAAGTAGCGCCTATTTTTTAAAAAGAAATTAAATAATGATTAAAGTAATAACGAATCCTTGGGGAGTGTAAAATATTTTGTGTAAATTTCTAAATTAAATTGAAAAAGGGAAAGCCTTCCCCGTATGATTAAATCGCT
>NZ_CANCWQ010000012.1:0-50236 GCF_947381555.1 Limosilactobacillus pulli | reverse complement strand
AGCGCAGAAAAGTTCCGCGCTCAAGCCGCATAAATAATTTTTCTATTTAAACTGTATACTTGACAGGCAATAGTGCCTCCCGAATGCTGGAGTATTTTTGTTTTTTCGAAAATCCAATAATGATATTATTACTCAAGAAAGGTTGAAAAGGATTAAAGGACGGAGGAAACGTTGAATGAAAAAATAATTGTTCGTGCTGATGATCTGGGATACTCATGTGCCGTCAACTACGGAATCTATGAGGCAACGCATCGTGGCATTGTTAATAACGTCTCACTGATGGTTAACCTGCCATTCAGTGAACATGGCTGGAAGCTTTTAAAAAACGAACCAGATACTGATATTGGACTCCATGTCGTAATCTGTGCGGGTAAACCGCTCAGCGATCCGAAACTGGTATCGAGTCTGGTGCAGGAAGATGGAAGTTTTAAACGTTCGCAGGTTTATCACGATGCTTTTGAACAGGGAAAAGACATTGTTGATTACGAAGACGCAGTCAGAGAAGTTGAGGCTCAATACGAATGTTTCGTGGAGATGACTAAGCGTGAGCCGGACTATCTGGCAGGCCACACGGTACTAAGCCTTAATTTTATCCAGGCGCTGCGTGACGTGGCCAGTGAGCATCAGATTCCATATTTAAGTTTTGATGTTGAGCATGACTTTGAGTTTCAAGGACAGAAACTGACGCCATTTATGGAAGATTTCAGTTTGGACTACGATCCGTTGGCAACGCTGGCGCACGTGCTTTCGGCTGCTGACAAGCGCCCACATGTAATACCTGAACTGATTTTGCATCCTGGTTTTTTGGATCAGTTTATTCTGCAGCATTCACATCTGGTCTACCCAAGAACGCTGGATGTTGAGATGGCAACCAGTGGCCAGGCAATCGAAATGATCGAGCGCCATGACGTGCAATTAGTACGTTATTCCGAGTTGGCAGACTCAGCCAAGCATGATTAGACCAAAAATGATATTAAAAGGCCAGCAGGCAAATCAGCTTGCTGGCCTTTGTTATTTGAAATCAAAAAATCCCGATCCTAAAATCGGATCAAGATTGACTCAATTATCTAGAACTTGAATTCAGGGAACCAGATCCCGATCTCGCGGGTAGCACCTTCAACAGTGTCAGACGTGTGAATGACGTTACGTAAAACGCCATCAGGCCATTCACGACCAAAGTCACCACGAATCGTTCCCCATTCGGCTTGCCCAGGGTTGGTAGCCCCAGCCATGTTGTGGATAGCCTCAACGACGTTGGTTCCGGAAACCACCATACCAACGATTGGTCCTTCCATCATGTAGGTCAGGATTTCAGGCCAGAATGGCTTATCGGTCTTGTCGTAATAGTGACGCTCCAACTCGTCTTTAGTAGCATTGATCATCTTCAACGCTTCAATCCGGTAGCCTTTGCGTTCAATTCGCGTGATGATGTCGCCAATGTGACGCGTCTTGACGCCATCGGGTTTTACTAAAACCAAAGTGTATTCATCTTCGACCATGTTAGCGGCCTCCCTTTAACAATGTATACTATTAGGATATCATATTGACTATTTTTGTCAAGAAATCGTTTTCAAAATAAATAATTGGCGATAATTCATAAAATGATGATAACTATTTGATATAAAGAACCCAATTTCATAAAGCCAAGCCTAAATCCTTGCAAAAAACAATGGAATCAGTAAAATTAAACCGACATAGTTAGTTAGAGAAGCTTAACCAATTCGGCAAATTGGTTATTAAATGATTAGATGATTGGTACAAGAAAGTTAAGATAAGGCGCTAGCGGCAGTATGATTGCCGACGTATTAAGGATCTGACGTTCAAAAGCAGAGCGTTGGATCCTTTTATTTTGTAGTTCAGTAAATCGTAAAACATTATCGCTAAATAATTTGCCAGCCTAAAAATCTGATTGGAGCTGATCAAATATTCATCATTAGTTTGGCATGCTTAACGGCTAACTGTTTGAATTCTTAAGCAGGAATGAGCAAGCAGCTGTTTTTTTGCAGATTTTTGGCAGAATTGATATAATCCGCAACCAATGTTATCAACTATAATAAAAGTAAACCATGCGGAAGGTGAGACTATGACAAATATATTGATGATGTCTGACGGCTTGGGGCTGTTTTGCCTTTTAGTCCTGGGATTATTTTTAATGCTGGCGGTTGGCTTTATGTGGGGCGATTTTTGTCGGTGCATGCGTCGTCATCGTCTTGACGTACTGTCACAGCGCCATCCGATTTCTTGGCGGATTCTGCCTTTGGATTCACCCGAAGCGCTGCGGGGTCTGCGAATCTTCAATGGCTTTCATAAAACGCTTGAGTCGGCTAGCGAGTATCTGGCCCATAACAACCGCGATACTGCTAAAGGGGTGATGGATCAGTACATGACGCCGCTGGAAGCAAAGGCCTTTTTGCAAGAATGTGAACAGCGTGTGTATGAAAGTCGGCGTGAATTGGATATGCAATTGGACCTGATTCGCTGTCGTGAGGTTAAGCTGGAAGGGCAGCGGACGATTTTTGAGCTGACCACGCGCCAAAACGGTCATGAGCAGCGTCCTGATGGCAAGCCGGTCGCAGTTAGCTATGAACGAGTTGATACGTTCGTTTGGGATGAGACACATGAAAAAATGCTGCGAATCTGGCGTGGGGGAGCGACTGGTCAGGAGCTGGAAGTCTGGATTTCACAATTCGTCTATCCATATGGCAAGTACTGGCGGAATATGCGCAATGCAGCGCTGGCTATTGCCGTACTGCTGATCGTAGCAGCGTTTGCGATTGGCGTATGCTTTGGCAGCTGGCCGATCAAGAGCTGGGAGCCGATTGTCTGGGCGTGCATCATGCTTTACGTTGGCTTAGGCTTGCTGTTCTCGCCACTGATCAGCTCTGATCGTGATGCCGCAGCCGAAGAGTATGTACGTTACCTAAAACGATAGTAATGAATAACTATACAATTCATTAGGCAATGTTAAATAAACAGATGATTGGTTTCGATTTGTCCTTAAATATCGTATAATTGTCAAAACTGGTAGTCAGTTGACAATGTCAAAAAAGAGGCTGGGAATTACCCCAACCTCTTAACTATTTTATGGATAATAATGCCTCAGCGCAGTAGCTGGCTGGCAGGTCAAATGCTGATAAATCAGCATTTGACCGACCTAGCCATCCTTGCAGAGGTTCGAAGACAAACTCCGAAAATCGGTCGCAAGCTGATTTTCGGAGTTTTTTCTCACTCTCTTTTTACTTGGTTTCATTTTCCTGTGCCAGACGATCAATCAGCTGCAGATCATCAGAAAAGAAGCGCTGATAAGCGATATAGCATGAGCAGACTGATCCTAGACTAGTTGCTGATAGTAGCATGAAAACAACCATAATCTGATATTTAATGGCATAGACTGGATCGACCCCAGCAAAGATCAGTCCCGACATCATCCCTGGCAGACTGACGATGCCATAAGTCTTGGCTGAGTCGATGGTTGGCTGCATACCGGTTTTGATACAGGCCCTAACGATATCGCCGCTGGCTTGAAATGCCGTTGCCCCTAAGGCAAGACGCTCCTCAACAGCTTGGTGCATGTCGTGAAACTTGGTCTTCATTTGGCGGTAGCAAAGCCCGATGGCAACCATTGAATTGGAGGCAATCATTCCAGAAATTGGCACAATCTGTGAAGGGATAAACTTAATGGCACCTGACCAGACTAGTCCACCCATGGTAACGCCGGTACTGATCAAAATTGCCAAAAACGAAGGCCAGAATAGATTGGGGATGCCACTGCCACGTCCAGCAGCATTACGGGCGGCATTGAAAATAATGATTAAAACCATGGCGCCGGTAACCCAGACGTTATCCAGGGCAAAGATGTACTTTAGAATATAGCCGACAATCGTTAGCTGTACGATTGCCCGGACAACGCTGATGATCATGTCACGATTCAATCCCAGCTTTTGGCGATACGAGATAAACAGGGCGATTAACACCAGTCCGGCTGCATAAAGCAGGCTGACGTTATTGACGTGAACGCTATTCATGGATTTGACCTCCCTTGATCGTAACGATTTTTTCAGCTTGTGCCAGTTCTTCTTGATCGTGCGTGATCGCCAGAATAGTTCCTTTTTGGCGATAATTATCAATTAATCGATGGACGATCTGCTTGTTTTCGGCATCCAAGCCAGTTGTTACCTCATCCAAAAGCAAGACGTCTGGTTCAAACATCAAATTGCGAATTAAGGCAATCCGCTGTTTTTCACCGCCAGACAGGCTTGCTATATTTTTTGAAAGGTAGTCGGCAGGCAGGTTGATCTGATCTAAAAGTGCGTGCTGCCTTTCTTGATCAGGTACTTGATTGCGAATCTGGAAAGGAAAATTCAAATTATCAGCAACCGTTTCGCCAAATAAGACAGGTTGCTGAAAACAATAGGAAACGTGGCGTCGATAATCATGGGGTGGAATTAAAAAGGCATCGCTTTCGTTGTATAAGAGCTTGCCGCTGCTGGGCGTCAAAAGGCGAGCACAGATTTTAAGAATAGTACTTTTCCCTGCACCAGATGGTCCGGCTAAAGTGATGAAGGATCCCTTAGGAATGCTGAGATTAATATCCTTTAACAGTGTTTTTCCCCGGATGGTCAGACTGATCTGATGCAACGTTAAAACATCGGTCATTATAGTTCACCTCAACTGTTAATTAAGTATGGTTTCATTTTAACGGTTCGTACTTAGCCACTCAATAAATTGAACCTGTAGGCGCTGTCAGTTTTCTGATATAATGAAAGATAAACGACAGATAAAGCTTTGGGGGAGAATCATGCGAAAAACAATCAATAAGAGTACCGGCGAAATGCCGATCAGTCTCAATCAAAAGCCTTTGGGACCATTGCAGGAGCTGAACCATGATCCTAGCGGCTATGATCATGTCTACGTGCGGGCATTTTCTGGTATCGAATTTGTTATCTTAATCAGCGTCATTATCTTATGCCTGTTTTATCGCTTTGGGCTGGCGCTGGCCGTATTGCTTGGTGGCTTGCTGTTTTATCAAAAGGTCGGCATTCGCGATCCCAAAACTGGTCAGTCATGGGTGGTTTCGCGTCGGCAGTGGCACCAGTACTGTCAATATAATGGCATCGACTGGAAAAGATGGCGTGAACAGAGCCATGCTGCGTCGGTTGCCAAACATATTAAGCAACGACAATCAGAGCCGCAATAGTGAGATGAGGTGTTAGAATGCTGCAGTCAATGAACGTAATGGTTTATGTTGATGATGTCGAAAAAGTAGCGGCCTTTTTTGAACAAGCTGCTGGGACACCACGGGCTGATGAAAAAACGCTGATTGATGGTTCAAAGACGATCTCGGTCCCAATTCTGCCGGAAGCCAGCCTCCAGTTTTACAGTCGCGCCTTCATTCAAAAATACTCGCCAGAAGTGATGCTCAATTCGCCTTCTATCATGTTTTATGTTGATGATCTGGCCTCAGCCCATGCCAGGTTGCTGCAGATGGGGGCTACGGTTAATGAAATCGTTTTGGTCGGTAATCAGCAAACGTTTAATTTTGCTGATCCAGAAGGCAACTGGTATGCTGTCGCCGAAAAAAATGTCTAGTGGGCTGTCGAAAAATTGATGGCAGTTTTTCAGAAAGCGGACTTTGCTAGACAGAATTGATGGTCAGCAGATTTAATCAAGCAATGTAGTTTCATTTTTTAAAACAATTCATCCGTACAAATATCTATCCGCTGCGCTATAATTAAAGTACTAATTAATATAGGGGATGGAGACATGGGAAAAAATAAGCTGCCGCTGCAAAGCGAGGCTACAATGGAATATGATCGAGTATTTGAACGCTTGATACCAGTCGGGCAGTTCTTCTTTTTAATGCTGGCGATTGCATTTGCACTGTTCATGCAGTTTGCATTAGCCGCCGTACTGTTGGTGCTGGGATTATTATGTGGCATTCGCATTTCAATTCGCGATCCTAAGACAGGCAGATCATGGAGCGTACCGCGCCAAAATTGGCAGCATTATTGTGAATATAATCAAATCGGTCACAGTCTCAAACAACAAATGAATGTATCGGCAATTGCTGCAGCGATTAAGCAGCGTTAAACACGTTAAGTAAAAAATCGCATCGACTAATAGCCGGTGCGATTTTATTTTATCCGTATCTATTTAATCAAGAACGCCTATGAGTCTGCTTCTTGGGCGGTAACAGCCAAAAGATCAGATTCATCACGACTATGATTGCTAAAACGATAATCAGACCAATCCAAAAAGTTTTGGCTGGGTGAAATGTACTTAACAGAATCGTCAGCATGATAATCACCTTCCTTAAAGCAGTTCGCCAAAGTGACGAATATAGGCCTTTTTAATGCTGGTAGCCAAAATTATGTAGCACATCACACATAGAATCAGATACCAGAAATAGCTGCTTGGCAAAGCGACAAACCCTAATGCCCGACCAACTGCGGTAAATGGAATCAAAGTTGCCAGAGCAATGCCGATCATCGAGAGCAGAATCAGCTCAGCCGAGGCGCGGCTCTGGATAAATGGAATCTTAGGTGTCCGAATCATGTGAATGACCATTGTCTGACTCCACATTGATTCAACGAACCAGCCTGCTTGAAACATTCCTACATATTTGAGCTGCATGGCTGCTAATACTGCACCGGTAAAGTGGGCGGGCAGATCGGTATATAAAATGCCATGTGAAACAAATAATGGACAAAAGATAAAGTACATAAACAAATAAGTCGTTAGGTCAAAAACAGAGCTGGTTGGTCTCAACCAGATCATGAAGCTGCCGATTGAAGGGGCATTCCATTCACGTGGTACCTTTAGATAGTCGCTATCAACGTTGTCCCATGGGATCGCCGTACAGCAGCAGTCATAGATCAAATTGAGCAGCAGCAGCTTTTCATTGGTAAAAATGGCAAGAGGGCTGCGGCAATCAGAACGGAGAAGATGTTCCCAAAGTTGGAAGAAGCCGTCATCTTGATGTATTTAATCATGTTGGCATACGTCTTGCGACCTTCTACGATTCCGCGTTCCAAAATCATCAAGTATTTTTGCAGCAAGATGACATCAGCTGATTCCTTGGCCACGTCAACGGCATTGTCGACCGAGATACCAATATCGGCGGCTTTCATGGCTTCAGCGTCATTGATACCATCGCCCATGTAGGCAACAGTATGCCCCTTGGCACGTAAAGTAGAAACAATACGCGACTTCTGATCGGGAGTCAGCTTGGCAAAAACCTGTGTTTGTTCAACTTGATCAGCCAGTTCTTGATCCGACATTTTGACTAAATCCTCACCCAACAATAGGTGTGATACGGACATGCCGACTTCTTGACAGACCGTGGCCGTAACCTTGTCGTTGTCACCAGTTAGAATTTTGGTTGTTACGCCATGTTCCAAAAGGGCTTTTAGGGCACGACCGGTTGATTCCTTTGGTGGATCGAGAAAGGCCAGATAGCCCATTAATACCATGTCTTTTTCATCCTTGGCACTTAAGACGTCAACCGGTGCCGGATCGGTTTTTTGAGCCAGAATTAAAACACGAAAACCCTTGTTGTTCAAGCGATCTACCATATCTTTAACTTGTTTTTGCAACGCGGGCGTCAGTGGCTGAATACCGGATTTGGTTTCAGCATAGCTGCAGATAGAAAGCATTTCTTCAACCGCGCCTTTGGTTACCATCTGTCTCTCGCCATTTGGATTTTTGACAACGATGCTGAGTCGGCGCCGCTTAAAATCAAACGGAATCTCATCAATCTTAACGTAATCGTCTTCTAGATCCTGCAGTTCAGGGTGTGATTCGGTATCCTCAGCCTTGGCGATGATGGCTTTGTCCATGACGTTTTTATAGCCGGTTTGAAAATAGCTGTTTAAAAAAGCATGTCTTAAAATACGATCATTGGATTGACCATCAATATTCCAGTAACAGTCCAAGACGATTTTGTCCTGCGTCAGTGTCCTGGTCTTATCGGTACAGAGAATATCAGCGGCTCCGAAATCTTGAATCGAATTGAGATTCTTGACAATCGTCTTCTTTTGGCTCATGGCAATTGCACCCTTGGCCAGGCAGGTGGTAACGATCATTGGCAGCATTTCCGGCGTTAGACCGACTGCTGTCGAGATCCCAAACAAGAAAGCCTCCAGCCAGTCATGCTTGGTTAGACCGTTGATGAAAAATACCAATGGCACCATGACCAGCATGAAATGAATCAGTACCCAGCTGACGGAATTAACGCCTTTGGTAAAGTTGGTTTCGACCTTTTCTTTAGAAACGGCGCCAGCCATTGAGCCAAACATGGTATTAGAGCCGACCTCAATTACCAGCCCAAGACCGCTGCCGGAAATAACATTGCTGCCCATCAAGGCGATATTTTCATAATCGGTAATCTGCGGTTTTTTTACCTCATCGGCCGCGCTTTTTTCTACGGGACGACTCTCGCCAGTCAGCTCAGATCGATTAACGAATAAGTCGGTATTTTCCAAGATTCTTAAATCAGCCGGAATCATGTTGCCCGCGGAAAGATGGACGATATCGCCAACCACGACGTCATTGAGATCGATGTCTTTTTCTTGACCATTACGCGTTACGGTGCAGGTAGTCTTGATCATTGCCAAAAGCTTGGCCGTTGCATTGCCACTGCGGTATTCCTGAACAAAGCGTAGTACACCGGAGATCATGATCATCGTAACGATAATAACGACCGTCGCACAGCTGAAGTTCGCCGGCTTACTTCCAAACAGTGATAAAGTAGGGAAAGATCATGTCGGTAAATGTTGAGACAATGGCCAGAATCAAAAGAATTGCGGTAAATGGATTGACAAAGGCACTGAGCAGACGCTTGCCGATTGACTGCTGTTTTTGCTGCTGGACCTTGTTGGCGCCAAATTGCTTACGGCTTTGGGTTACCTGTGAGTCGCTCAAGCCTTGCCTACTGGTGTTGAAATGTTTTAAAAGCTCAGCTGCCGAGTGCGTGGCGGAGTAGTCAACGCGGACCTGGCGAGCTTTTTGTGCCGCGACTTGCGCTGAGTCAGTCACGGATTGCTGTTTTTGACTGCTCATCATTAAAACCCCCTTGTTTAATGAAGAATCTGCACATCCCATTTCGTCTCCATTTTAGCGTAATTCTAGCAAGCGGTTTCAAACAAAAAGATAAATAAATAGACAGTTATGCCAGATTGTATCGCTTCATTCATGACTGCTGGTTGCTAGATAATTTGATTTTGTCAATCATGATCAAAAAGGCACAGCTGATGAATTTATGACCATGCTATATTTGACATTATGGGTCTGGTAAAATTAAAGAAAACCTTAAGAAAGAAGGGGAGTCAATGAAAAAGCAGACAGCGTGGCTGATGGGAATCATTGCCTTGATGGTCATAATTCTGATACCGATCCAGGGGCTTGCGGATGGTGATTTTGACATTAAGCAGTATCAGGTCAACGTCGATGTGCTAAAAAATGGGGATGCGGATCTGACGCAAAAGATCACCTATGAGTTTAATGGCGACTTTCATGGTGTATATTACAACCAGGATCTAAAAGGGATCGGCAAGGCTGATCGGATTGCGGCTGCCGTTGAGCAAAACGGCCATTTAACCAAGCTGCCAATCAGTCAATCGGGGCAAAATGATACTGTAAAAACCACCCAAACCAATGATTGGCTAAAGCTAAAGGTTTATCACCAAGTCAGTGATGAGAATGCTACTTTTATATACCATTATCGACTGCATAACGTGATTACCAGCTATCAAGATACGGCCGAATTAAATTGGAAAATTATTGGCACCGGCTGGGATGAGCCACTGCTCAACGTTTCAATTGTGATCCAGCTGCCCTGCAAAAACATTGACTCGCTCAAGGCCTTTACGCATGGTCCGCTGAATGGCAAGACGGTAGTTTTAAAAAAGCAGGGTCGCGTCAGGATGACAGTTGACCGCGTTTCTGCGCATCAGTTTGTCGAAAGTCATCTATTGTTTGACAATGCTATCGTTCCAGATAGTACTAAACACGTTGATAAAAAAGTACTGGCTGCTAAGCTTAAAGAGGAACAAGAACTGGCGAAAAAAGCCAATGTCAAACGGGCGCAACAACGGCATCGCTTGCAAATCATCAAACTTGGCTACAGTGCCGTAAGTATTTTGGGGATCTTGGCATATGGCTGGTGGTTTATCAAAAAGCAGCCAACAATGTCTAAACAGCGCCCCTTGGTTCATTCATTTGAGATTCCGCCTTATCCCGTCGAGCAGGCCTTTGCAATCGATAAAAATCAGCAGCCCAATACCCGCGTACTCAGCGGTTATTTGATGCAGCTGGCGGGTGAGTACAAGATCGAGATTCAAAAAACAACAGCTGATGATTATCGTTTTACCGTTAAAAAACCAGCCGTCTTATCAGAAAATCAACTGCTGCCACTGATGTTTGAACAGTGTGGCGATGGTCAAAGCTTTACGCTCAGTCAGCTTAAAAAATGGAGCAAAAAGCGCCAGTATGCCAAAAAACTTGCTCAAGCCTTTGATCAATGGGCTCAGGACAGTCTTAAACAAGCTCGCCAGACCGGTTATTACGATGAAAATGCAGATCGCTTTAAGCAGCTCAATGTTTTCTTGCTGATTATGGTGGCATTGCTGATTTTTGGGATGATCTTTGTTGTCGATGGTTTGATATTAAAGATCGTAATCGGCGTGCTGTTTGTACTGACACTGGGATGGGGCGCATGGTACAGCAATCGTCTTTTGCCGTACACACCTAAAGGACAGCAGATGAAATACGATCTAGACTGTTTTATTTTGATGCTCAAAGACATTGGCGACTTCAAGCTTAAAGAAGTCGGCGACATTATCTTATGGGAGCAGATTTTGCCTTATGCAACGGCATTTGGACTGGCCAAAAAAGTCATCAAGGAACTACGGCTATCGTTTACTGATGCTGAGCTCAATAACAGCATTTTAATCAGCTATCCGTGGATCTTTGCCAGCGATCCTTGGACGGGGACGTTTGAGAGTACTTTTGAAAAAGCTCTTGATCTCGGTAATTCGTCTTCAACGTCTGGCGGCTCAGGTGGCTTTTCAGCCGGCAGTTCAGGTGGTTTTGGCGGTGGCTCGGGTGGTGGCGCCTTTTAAGCGATATACAATTGGATTCATCAAAAAAGATCCGTTTCAAACCTGTGGATTAGATCAAGTAATTAATGATTTGAGCGAGTAAAACAGTCTGATGGTGCTAAAATGTAGCCATTAGAAAATAGATCGGATTGACTTAGAAAGAAGGAATTCTTTTGAAAAAGATCGAAGGACACATCCATTTGATTCGTGCCATGGCCGGTTCAAAGGGGCAGGGACGCATGAGTCCGCTAGGTAACGGCTATGGCATCTGGGATGACGGCGAGATCATTCATTTGTTGCCAAAAGGCTGGGGCGATGATGATTTTTTGGCAGAGAAGTACCTACCGATCATGGATGCTGAAAATATTGAAAAAGCTGTTTTATTGCAGGGAACCCTGAATGGCTATCAAAACTACTATACGTATCAGGTCGTCAAAAAATATCCGGATCGCTTTATCGGTGCCTTTGCCGTTGATCCATACGTTGATCGGGCCATGGCAATCGTCAAGCGTCACGTTGAGCAACTGGGTTTTCGTGCCATTAAGTTTGAAATCAGCCAAGGTGGCGGGCTGCATGGCTTCCATACGCCGTTTCGACTGGATGAGGATGCCAAAGTCAGCCAGATCATGCATTACCTGGCTGATTATCCCGGATTTGTCGTGACGGTAGACTATGGGGATTATACACAGACCAGTTATCAGCCAGAGGCCATCGTAAACTTGGCGCAGCGTTATCCAACAATGGATTTTGTAGTCTGCCATCTATCATTCCCTAATGCTGATCATCCAGCTCGCCTCCAAAACGTGCTGCAGCAGTTTGCGCCGTTTGAAAATATTTATCTGGATATTTCGGCGATCCAGGATATTGATGGAGAAGGGACCCATGATTTTCCATATCCCCGCTGTCAAAAAACGGTCGCGCTGGCCAAGAAGATTGTGGGTGCCCAGCGCTTAATCTGGGGAACCGATTCACCATGGTCAGCGACGTTCAACACTTATCATCAACTGGCAACTTGGCTGGAGCATACCGATTTGTTTACGCCTGATGAACTGGCAGACGTGATGTATAATAATGCCAATCGGGTTTACTTTAAGCCAGCTAACGTTGATGCCGCTAAAGCTGCTGATGATCCAGTCATTGCCCGTTTTAAAGGTGAGCATGATAAAAATTGAGTTGAAAGCGTAAAAAAACACCTGCCAGTAGACCAAGAGCCTACATCAGGTGTTTTTACGTATTGTATTAATGTTTGATTAATCGTTGAATTGAGGCTCATTGACGTTCCACTGCGGCTTTTGTCCATTCAGTACCCGCACGACTTCACTGGCGGCATCCACAGCCATGCGATCCATACATTCCTTAGTATTGCCAGCAAAATGCGGCGTCAATAAGACATTTGGCGTGCTCAGCCAAGGATCGTCTTTAGGTAGGGGTTCATCGTCAAAAACATCCACGGCGGCCGCAGCAATTGAGCCGGTCTTAAGAGCAGTTTGCATGGCTTCTTGATCAACCAGGGCAGCGCGTCCAAAATTAAGCAGGACGGCCGAATTTTTCATCATATCAAATTCACGCTTGCCAACGCTTCTGGTGGTTTCAGGCGTTACCAGCATGTTCAGCGAGATGATATCAGCTTCTTTAAAGACAGTATCGCGATCAACCATCTCGGCATTGCCATCGGAACGATTTGATGGCGTATAGGCAATGATTTTCATATCAAATGCACTGGCCTTTTTGGCAATCATGTGGCCAATGCGTCCATACCCAATAATGCCAAGTGTCTTGCCAGCTAAATCAAAGCCTGGGTGGGCAAACGTCCAGCCCCAGTCACCTTGTCGCATATGCTCAGTAGCCGGTACCAGATTTTTAGAGATTGCCATCATGGCTGCTAGCGTGGTTTCGGCGACCGTTGAGGCATTGGCGTTTTTGGCAATGGTGACCCAGACCCCCTGCTTAGCCCAAAATTCAGTGTCAACGTTGTCATAGCCAACGCCATGGCGAGCGATTACCTTTAGCTTAGGCAGCTGCTTGGCCAGACGGTTGGGAAATGGCTCAGTCATCAAGATGATGCCGTCTGCATCGGCTGCTTCTTTAGCCAAGGCATCGGCACTCTGGCTTTTGGTTTCGATTAATTCAAAGCCGCGGCTGGTTAAATAATCCTTACCAGCTTGCGACATAATGCTTGGTACGGCAACTTTCATAGTTTTTCACTCTTTTCGTAGTTAAAATCAAATCTCAGTGGCCAAATGCAGCCGCTGTTTGCGTAAATATTAAAGAAGATCGCCGTAAAAGTCAATTTGCGATCTACGCTGTCAATGTGGCGGTCAGCTGACACTGATCTGTCTAAAAGCAATCTAAAACTTTACAAAAACAATACCTAAAAAACGAGAGAATCTTTACAAAGCCTAGTTAGACTAATTAATGTTGAGAAAGCTTTTAGCGGTCTCACAATCCATTTCAGGTTCTCTCTAAACTGTAAGTCCCGCATTCGATTGGCGGGGCTTTTTTGTCCAAACAAAAATCGTCGCTGCATTTGGGAAACAACGGCGATTAAGTTGATTGAGACATGAATTTAAAGTACTAGGGGCATGGCACTGTCTAGCGCCATCACCGCATCATAGATGCTATCACGATCGGTCCTGGTATAGGCATGTTTTTTCAATTTTTCATCAACTAATTGACGAAATTCCTTAGCCTGCTCCAAGAATTTGACATATTGTGACGCATTTTCAACCTCACTGGTATGATACATAAATTCATTTATCGTATTGACGTTGCGCTGAAAAGCATCCAGATGAGCCCAGAGCCGTTCCTTAACGCCGGTTGACTTCATGGCATCAACGAACAGCCGTTGCACGTTGACGGCTTCTCGATAGGCCAAGCGCATGTAGTCGCGAATATAGTTTTCAGTCATGATCTGCCTCCGATAGATGATCTTATTTTTTATGATAGCAGTTTTTGGCGAATAATGGTCTAAATCGGATGGGAAAATGATTCTATTAGGTTCAAGATAGTTGCATTGTAAGGTGAGCTTACGTTTAAACGTCAATTTGAATAGATTTTATCGAGATATTTGCCGTCAACTATGTCAAGCCTGGTAGATTTCAGTTAAAATTGGTATATGTATATTTATTTTTAGTAAAAGGTCGGATCAGTTTGATGTATCAGAAAAGATATGTGGATAAAGCAATCTTAATGGCACTGCAAGATCTGGGCGGTTCAGCCAGTCGCGAGATGATTCGCAAAACGATTGCTGAAAATCAGTATGACGGGCTGCGCTATGAGGATGTTTACGCAGGTAAAAAAGATGAGCATCGCCATACACCGTTTATGGAGGATTTTACTGCTGCAATTCAAGACCTGTATGAGTTTGGGTATATTGAGCAGCCCCGAGTCGGTGAAGATATCGTCACAACGGATCTGGGCAGACGTCAAAATCTGGCTGACTATGAAACTAAGCATGATTTGAAACGGCATCCTCATCAGCAGCCGAAACAAATAACGATTACGCGAGCTTCTGAGGCACAGGATCTGCGAAACGCGGATTGGAAAGCGGATCTGCTTAAGTATTTGATGCAATTTAGTCCAGCCAAGTTTGAAAGCTTTTCGCGACTGCTGATTTCTAAGATGGGCGTCAAATTGGATAAAGAGCGCGGCATCAAGCTAACTGGCGATCATGGTATTGATGGATTTGGCTATTTTATGGCGGATGATTTTCGTACCAGCCGTGTCGCTATCCAATGTAAACGCTATGGCAAACAGCCGGTTTCAGAACCAGAAATCGATAAGTTCAAAGGCGTGATGGCAAGTTTTAACGCGGATTACGGCATCTTTATCACGACCAGTCATTTTACCGCTCAGGCCGAGTTCAAAGCTTATCAAGGCAGTAATACGGTTACCTTGATTGATGGACAGCAGCTGGCAGAATTGGTCGAAAAATACCAACTGCATATTAAGCCGGTTAAGACATACGTACTTGACGATTACTATTATCAATTCAAATAAAAAAGGCACCTCATCGCTGAGACGCCTTGAAAAAATGATCCTTGCAGCCGGTTTAAACGCCGCCGTTAAAATCAGTCAACAAGAAAATTGAATAATAAAACTTGCTGACGCCTTGATTATAGCATTGCAAAAACAGTCTGGCTAAATCAGCTGCAATAAAAAGAATCGAGGGAACGAGTATGGGATTGTTTTCTAGTCATAATCAACCAAAAATGAATCCTGATCAATGGTACTTCCCATATGGTCAAGATCTGCAGATGGAATCAGGATCCAATGCGTCTTTGGAAATGTTTCGCGACCAACCATTGGATTCATTGGCTCGCGAGATATGTCAAAACTCGCTTGATGCAGCAGCCGGCCAGGAGCCGGTAAAAGTTGCATTTCAATATTTCGATCTGCCTACTGAACAGCTGCCAAACGTTAAGCAACTACGTGACGATATCCTGCCAGCCGCGCAAAAAGAGTGGACTCAAGAGAAAAAGACGCAACAGATGCTTAAACGGATGGCAGAAACACTGAGTCAGCCAACGATTCCGGTATTAAAAATCAGTGACTACCAAACGACGGGGCTGTTGAATAAAAACTGGCAATCGCTGATTGAACAGGCGGGGTCGTCAATCAAAAAAGACGATTCTTCGGCTGGTTCATTTGGAATCGGGAAGGGAGCACCATTTGCCGTCAGTGATCTGCGAATGGTTGGCTATAACTCATTGGCAGCTGATGGGCATCGTTCAATCTGTGTGATGAAATTCGTTTCCTATAAGCTGCGGGAGGCCAAACAAAATATTACTCAGGGTACGGGTTATTTTGGCGCGTGCGGTAAACAGCCTTTTGATACCGATCTGCCATTTGATCAAAAACACCCTCGTCAAGAAACCGGTACGGATATCTACGTTCTTGGCTTTAACCGCAGTCTGCTGAGTGACTGGCAGACACAGATCAAGCGTTCGATCGTTGACAACTTCTTATTCTCGCTCTATAAGAATCGGCTGGTGGTTGAAGTTGATGGCGAAACGATTGACTATCCGGCTGCTAAGATGATTCTGGATGATCTGCAGCAAGATAAACGACTGGCTAAGAAGTATCGAGATGCCTTCTGTTATTTAAATGTTTTGGAAGATCCCGACCACTGTGAGTTTTCGCTTCAAGGATTGACAGACTACGGGGTACCAGATGGTGATGCGGTGCTGCTGACTTCGAACTGCTCGCAGGCTAACAATCGTCGAGTCTTGATGACGCGTGAAGTTGGGATGAAAATATATGAACAGAATCGAATCAGTTCCACGCTTCAATTTTCAGGTATATTTTGGGCCAATGGCGAAAAAATCAATCAGCTGTTGAAGGAATTGGAAAATCCTAATCACGACAAATGGTCCGAAAAGCGAGCCGCTGATCCAAAGAAAATGGGTGAGTTTTTAAGAAGTATTCGTCGTTTTATCAGTACTACGATTAAAAATCAATATGAGCAAAAGATCGAAGAACAGGTTGATGCGTTTGGTGTCAGCAGCTTTTTGCCGGATGATCTAAATGCTTTTAAAGGTGCCAAGGCGCAGCTGAAACAAAAAGGCAGCAATCGTCCCAAAGTTAAACTAGAAGCCCAGCCACAGACAAGCGATCAAAGTCCAGTGCGGGCCAGCGAGACTAAGTTTAGTGATGATCTGGATGAATTTGGTGTTACTGGCGTTCAGGATGGTGAAACCAGCGGCTCAGGATATGATGGCGGTGAAGGAGGCGGCATTGACGGTTCAAACGATACCGCATTTGGCAATCGGCCCGGCAGTCATGCTCCTGATAAAGGCAATGATCAGTATGCTAAAATCAATGTAAAACGGCAGCTGATCGGCAATGTTACCTATCGCTGCATTGAAGCAGACTATCATCAAGGTCGCTATAATCTGCTGATTAATCCTGGCCAGCCACTTGATCAGGTACGGATTGGGATCAATGTGGTGGGCGATTCGGGCAATAAAGACATTGTACGTGTAAAAGCCGCCACCTTAGCAGATGGCACACCGCTAGGAACCAGCTTTAACAGTGTTTATCTTGATCAGCTGGCAAAAGGGCAGTGGCACCGGATTGAAATGATTTTGAATCGGAATTCGCGCTTGAAACTGGAGGTGGAAGTCTATGCGCATTGTGAATAGCATCTATCCTTACCCAGTCTTGTCAATCAACGATCCAGACTACCAGGCTGATTCAAGCTTTATCGTGCACTACCGTCTTGAGGATGCGACACCTTTTAAAAATGCAGTCTTATATGCGGATTTTGAGCTGCATGATCAGGTGCTGAATGAGCAAATTGAACTGGATAAAGCCGGTTTTTATCTGCATATTGAAAATTCACGTGCGGCTTTTCGGCGGCTGATTCCGGTTGAGCCTGGCAAAACACAGATTGCATTTGAGATTGATCCGCGTTATTTGCGTCAAAAAGTGGAAATTACCGGATTTTTATTGGCTAAGGACACAATCATCGGCTTGCGGAATGCCAGCGTAAATCCTGATTTGTACGGGCCGGGCTATGTTTTTCCGGATTTGGAGCCGGGCGACCCATTGGCGGTATCATTTACGATCAACTTGGACGTATCTGATATTGACAGTTTCCAAAACATCTCTTCAATCATGAAGGTAACCTCGCATAAAGATAAAGAAATGAAAGTCAATAATGACGGGGATGTCGTTTATATCTATCTGCCAGAAAAGATCTACCAACAGTATGTTCGGGATCAGGATCTTCCCAATACCTCGCTGAGTATCGTGATTATGCCGGCATTGCTGCAGCTGCTGAACTTTATGGCCCAGCCGGGAGCTGAGGAATTGTCTGACAAGCGCTGGTATCAGGTGATTGAAAAAAAGATGCAGGCTAATGATTTTGAAGTCGAGGATTTGTACAAAGATCCCAGTCTATCGATAAAAGTTGCGCAGGTGCTACTCGAAATGCCGTTGGATCGTGCGTTTGACGAAATAGAAAGGTTGACGACGGATGAAGACTAAGCTGCGAATGTGTACGAACGAATTTTTAGAAGCATTCAAACGCGATTTTGATGAAAAATACCTAGACCTTTATCGCAATTTGGATCGAGCAGCAATTCAAAAGCTGTTTGAAAATGATGAAGTATACGAGATCAACCATGAATTTGAATACCAGTTGTTAAAGCCAGGCGACGAGGTCCATAATACCATTGCCGTCTATAGTGCGCTGAATTGGCTGACGCCGGTTCAGGCCACCCAGGAAGAAATGTGGTTTACGATGCTTAACACGGTCTACCTTGATTACTTATTGGCCAGTCTTAAGCAGGTGGCCAATCATCAAAATTTTGATCAGCACATCAAAAATTATCTATTCTTTTATGGCAGTACCATTCGGGCGCAGCTTACACAACGACTTTCAAAATACTGGTGGGTAGGCAAGCGACTGTATGATGAGCAGAATGTGGATACTGATCCTTACTGGCTGATTCGTTTCTTTTGCGAGTTGGATATATCAGGCAAGGCAATTAGTTTCTTTGCCAGCAAGTTGACTAACAATCAAGATATCGCGTTGGGAATCGTGGAAGGCATCTATGCCCGACGCGATAGGGTAAAAAACGTTAAGGAGACCTATTCCTGTATCAATAAGCACTTTAACATGATCGGCGGTGTCAAGGTATTGGATATCATGACGCGTGCTCAAGTCAAGCAGGAGACGATGGACTTTATCGATTACTTCACTGCTAACCCTCACACTCTGCCGGCCAAGAATCGCCATATCCTAATTTAAGCTTTTTTGGTCTGTGATAACAGAGAGACATCGATACTGGAACCAGTAAACAGTCCAGTTTATACTGCTGACAAATAAAACCCGTTGCCAAGCATTTTGCTTAGCAACGGGTTTTTTGATTAGCGTGCCTTGGCCAGGCTTTGGCAAACCGTGGTCGTTTCTTTTTCAACCAGCGGCAGAATATCCATGGCCATGCAATCGTCAATATGCAGCTTGACTTGGTAGTCGCGGTCGTTAGGGAAGAAAGCATGATCTTGAACGTAGACGATCGCGCTTTGTACGGAATCCAAATGCCGCCGCTCGATTACTTCCGACAGTTCAACTGCCAGACGTTCGATCATTTTTTGATTATGGTGATATTTGAAAAAGCTGCGCAAAGTCACGTTTCATGCCTCCTAAAATTTATTAAAGCTAAGATGCTTTTTTCGATTACTCACGAGATAGTATTTTAGCTGAATAGATCTAAAAATCAAGCCTTTTAACACGAAAAAATTATTATATTTTGATGGGAAATCGAACTGTTGAAAAGCCTTGTTAAATCAAGGATTCTTTCACTTTCAAAGCAAATTTTAAAAATTAAATTGGGGATTTGAAGTCATTAGGTAAAATGTTATACTAGTTTTATTGATGAAAACGCTTTATTGGATATGGAAAGGCAGGAAAATTTATGACGAAAAAAATCATCCTTGATTGCGATCCTGGTCATGATGATGCTTTGGCAATGATGCTGGCGGTGGCCTCGCCTAAAATTGAGCTGCTGGCCGTTACTACCTCAGCTGGCAATCAAACGCCTGATAAGACACTCAATAACGCCATGCGGATGCTTAAGTTGTTAGGTCGAGAAGACATTCCGATTGCTGGCGGGAATCGGACGCCGTTGGTCAAGCCACTGGAAACTGCCGGTGAGGTGCATGGTGAAAGCGGTCTGGACGGCTATCCGCTGCCTGAGCCGGATTTTCAGCCAGTTGATCTAACTGCAATTGAATTGATTGCCAAAACGCTTAATGAAAGTTCAACGCCGGTGACACTGGTAGTCACTGGGCCAATGACCAACGCGGCGCTTTTTTTGCGAGTTTATCCTGAGTTAGCCAAGGCAAAGATTGATCAAATCGTCTACATGGGTGGGGCCATGGGACTGGGGAACTGGCAGCCCAGCGTAGAATTCAACATTTTTGTTGATCCTGAGGCGGCCAAGATCGTCATGAATTTCGGGATTCCATTGGTGATGGCACCATTAAACGTTACGCACCAGGCACAGATTCTAAAACCAGAAATCGAGGCATTAAAACAGATTCAGAATCCGGTTGGCCAGGCATTTTATGGGCTACTGAGCTTTTTTGAGCGCTATCATGAAAATCCGAAGTGGGGCTTTCAAGGCGCGCCGCTGCATGATCCTTGCACGATTGCCTGGTTGATTGAACCAGAGATGTTCCAAACCGAAAAAATGAACGTTGACGTTGAAACGGCCGGTGAGCTGACGCGCGGCGAAACGGTCTGCGACTACTATCAGCTGACCAGCAAACCGCAAAATACCGAGGTTATGCTGGGCATCAATCGGCAGCGTTTTATTGAAATGATTATGGAAGCATTGCATAGTTTTATTTTTGGTTTTTGGTTGACAACTTATTTTTAGTAAGTTATCATACAATTACTAACTTTTTCAAAGGAGAAATTGGCAATGGCAAACTTTAATTCACTGACCAACCATCTGTGTTGCAGCGGACCGCGCTTAGGCTGTCCGTTTATTGCCGTTGCTCAGCTGGTTGGCTGAAAGACGGTCGAGTCAGCATCAAGCGCAGCCAGGAAAATCCCGACTGCGCTTTTTTATAGACTAGTAGCAACATTTTTAAAATAATGACTCAAGGAGGAATAATATGTGGCATACGATTCAAGGTTCGCTGCCAGAACTATTGGCAGCTGGCTTTAAATATACGATTCCGTTGGCACTGGTGTCGTTTTTCTTTGGCTTGATCATCGCGCTGCTGGTGGCATTGATTCGTCTATCCAGGCAAAAAGGCGCGTTTAAGATTCTCAAAGGGATCGCGGTCTTCTATGTCTGGCTGTTTCGCTCGACGCCTTTATTGGTGCAGTTGTTCATTGTTTTCTTCGGTTTGCCGCACCTGGTCATTCCGGGAGCCTTTCCAGATGGTATCCAGCTCAAGCCATTCACGGCCGGCGTAATTACGTTTTCGCTTAATACTGGTGCCTACGCATCTGAAACGATTCGGGCAGCGATTGCCTCCGTTCCCCAGGGTCAATGGGAGGCAGCGGAATCAATCGGCATGACACGCGTGCAGGTACTGTGGCACATCATCTTGCCACAGGCATTACGGGTTGCCTTACCGCCACTGGCCAACTCGTTTATCAGTCTGGTTAAGGATACGTCGTTGGCTGCTTCAATCACGATTGCCGAAATGTTTTCCGTGGCGCAGCAGATTACGGCCGAAAACTATGAGCCACTTTTGATGTACATCATTGTGGCCCTGATCTATGCACTGTTTACGACCGTACTGTCTCAACTACAGGCCTGGATGGAAAAAACGCTGGCCAAAACGACCCCAGCTCAATAGGAGGCATGTATGAAAATTGAAAAGATCAACAAGTGGTTTGGCGATAAGCATGTTTTAAAAGACATTGATCTGGAATTTCCGGCTGGACAGACAACGGTTTTGGTTGGCCCTTCTGGATCAGGCAAGTCAACGATTCTGCGCTCGCTGAATTTACTAGAGCAGCCTAACAGCGGAACCTATGATTTTGACGAGCTGCATCTTGATTTTGAAAGAAATGTCAGTCGCAAGCAAAAACTGGCGCTGCGGCAAAAAACGGGAATGGTCTTTCAAGACTACAACCTATTTCCGCACTTGACGGTTCTACAAAATATAACGGAAGGTCCTAGACAAGTATTAAAGCTGCCTAAAGAAACAGCTGAGCAGACAGCCATGGAATTATTGGCAAAAGTCGGCCTTAAAGATTTTGCCAATGCCTATCCAGCTCAGCTCTCTGGCGGTCAAGCCCAGCGAGTCGCAATCGCTCGTGCCTTGGCAATGAAGCCGGACTACGTTTTGTTGGATGAGCCAACCTCAGCACTTGATCCGGAACTGGAACTGGAGGTTTTGCGGGTCTTGCTTAAGCTGTCACAAGAGAATCAGTCGCTGATCATCGTAACGCATAATATGGTCTTTGCCAGACGCGTTGCCGATAAGATTGTTTTTGTTGAAGATGGCACGATTAAATACGACGGTGATCCAGCAGGCTTTTTTGCGCCGAATAATCCAGATGAGCGAATCCGCCACTTTATTGCGGCGATGACGATGGAAGAATTGGAAGAATAACAAAAAGAAAGAGTAGGGATCTAATATGAAAATTTTGAAAAAGATTGCCTTAATGGCAGCTACATTGGCATTTGGAACTGCAGTTGGAGCGACGATTGGCCATGCTGATTCAGTAAAATCAGAATTAAAAACGCCTGATACGCTGACGATTGGTCTGGAAGGTACCTATGCGCCGTTTTCATATCGTAAGGACGGCAAGCTGCAAGGGTTTGAAGTAGAGATTGGCAAAGCCGTTGCCAAAGAAATGGGCTTAAAGGCCAAGTTCGTGCCAACCAAGTGGGATTCTTTGATTGCCGGTTTGGGGGCCAAGAAGTTTGACGTTGTAATGAACAACATTGCGCAAACGCCAGAACGTCAAAAGAAGTACCTTTTCTCGGATCCATATATCTCATCGCATTTTGTACTGATTGTTAAAAAAGACAGCTCACTTAAAAATCTCAAGTCAATCAAGGGTCACAAAATGGCTGCCGGGGTCGGTACCAACAATGCTACACTGGTTAAAAAGTTTGGCGGGACTACGGTTGACAGCAGCGACTTTACCAGCAGTCTGGATATGGTTAAACAAGGTCGTGTTGATGGAATGATCAACAGTCGTGAAGCTTGGTACGTCTACGCTAAAAAGCACAGCACCAAGGGATTGAAGATGATTGATGTGTCTGATGAGGCTAAGCCGGTTAAGGTTTCAGCCATGTTCAACAAGAAGTCAACGGCACTGCAGAAGCAATATAACAAGGCCTTAGAAAAGCTACAAAAGGATGGCACGGTCAAGAAGCTTTCGCAAAAGTACTTTGGTGCTGACATTACCAAATAAACAACTCAAAAAGCATGATCTGGAATGTTCCGGGTCATGCTTTTTAGTTGGCAAATACTTTGAATGCCATCATGATTTAGACAGGACCGTTTAAAAATATCAATATTATGCGGATTTGAATTAGTTTAATCAAGCATAGATACATAGTAATAACAAATTCTTGTTAAGTCTATCACTAAGGATGTGGTATATTAAGTTACTGGATGAGCAAGATTTAAGGAGTGAATTTATGGGAGAACTAGCTTTTCTAACGGCTGAGCGTGTGGGACTGATTGTTCTACTGGCCTTCATCCTGGTCAATATACGTCCCTTCCGCAAATTACTGTTAGAATCGACACCCGCCGATCGCTTCAAGCTGACCTTGATCTTTTCGGCGTTTGCAATTATCTCAAACATGCTGGATATCCAAATTGATCCCAATAATCATATTATGCGCGAAACCATTCTCTGGCACGTGATTCCAGGCTACTCAGTGGTCAACGTCCGTATTCTGGTGGTTACAGTCGCCGGTATTGTTGGTGGGCCAAGCGTTGGCGGCATCACGGGTCTGGTTGCGGGTGCGCACCGGACGATGATGGAAGGCTGGGCAAGTGATGCATGGTTTTACATTATCGGCTCGACTCTGATCGGGGTTTTGTCAAGGATGCTTTATCGCAAGAATCGGCGGCATTTTGTCGTGATGCCGCCTTGGCAAGGTTTCTTGATCAGTTTAATGATGGAGTCAATTCAGATGGTGTTTGTTGGTTTGTTTAGTCCAACACACTTGAAGCTGGTTAGTTTTATCGCCTTGCCAATGATCGTGATCAGCTCTGTTGGGACGGTATTTTTCTTGATGATCTTATCGCTTTATTTTCGTCAAGAAGTCGACACGCGGGCTGTTCAGACGCGTTCGGTGATGAAACTGGCCGTTAGAACCTTACCAGCATTTCGTCACGGTTTGCAGCCATAGTCGGCTAAATAAGTGGCTATATTAATTTTGGCATATACTGATTTTGATGCGGTCGGTATCGGCAACGGTTAAAAAACGCTCACCTTTGCAGGAGCCGGCAGCGACCATCATCGCCAAGACATGCCGAAAGATAACGTGCCGAATTTTGTTAAGCGAGCTTTACGAGAAAAACAGACGCAGCTGGTTTATAATGCCGCTCAAATCGGCTGTCAAAATTTGCGTTGCCCATTACAGGCAGGAATGGCGATTCCGATGATGCTTGGTGGTCGGGTCTTAGGTGTTTTGACCTTGTACTTTACGGAAAACTGGAAATTAACGCCGATTGAGATTCAAACTGGCGAGGGCCTGGGTGAAATTTTGGCCACTCAGATCGTTTTGGGCGAAAAAGAGCGCCAAGCCAGTTTGCTTAGGGATGCCGAGCTTAAATCATTACAAGCTCAGATCAGTCCACACTTCTTTTTCAATTCGATCAATACGATTATTGCAATTTCTCGGTTTGATAGTGAAAAGGCGCGCTTTTTGCTGCGTGAGCTGAGTACGTTTTTCCGCTCCAATCTGTTGGGTGCCAATCAGTCCAAGATTCCGCTCAAGCAAGAAGAAGCTCATGTTAAGGCCTATTTAAACCTGGAACAGACGCGCTTTCCCGATAAGTATGACGTGGAATTCTTTAGCAGCGTTGATGATCAGGTATTGGTACCGCCATTTGCAATTCAAGTGCTGGTTGAAAATGCAATTCACCATGCATTCGGCAACCGCAAGACCGGCAACATCATCAATATTTGGATTACCAGGTCAGGCAGATATCTAGAGATTCGGGTGACCGATAATGGTGAGGGTATCGATCCTAACGTGATTGATAAGCTGGGTAAAGAAAAAACCAATTCCAAGCACGGCAGCGGTACGGCCTTGCAAAACCTAAACGCGCGGCTAAAAGGTCTGTATGTCGATAGTGCCAAAGTGCAGATCGTTACCGGAAAAACGGGTACTTCAATCTCGCTTTTGATCCCTTATGCACAAACTGAACAAAAGCCCAATCTGAAAGGAGTGGCGACCGATGAAAGTACTGATTGTTGACGATGAGCAGTTAGCCAGAAATGAACTGCATTATTTATTGAAGGAAAATGTGCTGATCAATGAGATTGACGAGGCCAATGGGGTAATGATGGCAGATCAAAAGGTCAATGCTAATCAGCCTGATCTGGTATTTTTGGATATCAAGCTGGATGACGGCAATCGGATGGCGCTGGCTAGACGTTGGAAAAAGCTGCCGCAACCGCCAGCAATCGTTTTTGCAACCGCCTATGACAATTATGCGGTCGATGCCTTTAATGAGGCTGCCGTTGACTATATTCTCAAGCCGTTTGACCCCGAGTGCATCAACGAGGCCGTTGCCCGGGTTGCCAAGATTCGAGGAACCGCCGACCAAGCAGAAAATGTTGCTGAACAGGCAGCCTGGCAAAATCCAAGACTGTCGATCACGATTGATGACAAAACAATGGTGATCCAAAAACGTGACGTCATGTACATTGAAACCCAGGGAGACTATACGCATCTGCATCTTAGAAACGACAAGCTGTTGATCAGCCGCCAGACCTTGACGAGTATCGCCCAATTGCTGAATCCAAGGCATTTTATGCGGATACACCGGGGATTTATCGTCAATTTGGATGAAATTGATGAGATGCAGCCAAGTTTTAATCACACCTACGAATTAACGTTAAAAGACGGTAGTAAGATTTCGGTCAGCAGGTCATACGTGGCTAAGACCAAGAAGGCAATTGGACTGCAATAAGCCAAATTGTCTAATAATTACATAAGCAATAAATGCCTGAGATAGTGCATTTGTTGCTTTTTATTTTGCCAAAAAATTTCATTCAGGGCATTTCAGCGCCTTCAAAAGGTATCTCAGATCAAAATTTGGTAGCCTAACACAAAATCAAGATTGTTAACTATAATAGCTTGTGTAATCGATATCAAGGATGATCATCTTAAATCGAATTAACTGCAATTATTTTAATGATATTTTGGATTGATTTTGAGGGAAGGAAAAACTTATGGATAAGAAAGCAAAGCAGACTGCGACCAAGCAAGAAGAAAAAAAGGCCGCACCAATTTTGGTTCAAATGGGGATCTTTGGTACCATCCTGTTTGTGTCACAATTCATTTCGGATCTGTTTCCAGCCAGCTTCGTCGTACCAACTACTCTGATTGGGATGATGCTGCTGTACGTTTTGTTGGCAACGCACATTGTTAAATTGGAACAAGTTGAAAAATTTGGTGACTTTATGATCAGCTTGATCGCATTCCTGTTCGTTCCATCTGGCGTTCAGCTGGCCGGTAGTCTGGGTCTAATGAAAAAAGAAGGTCTGCAAGACATCTGCGTGATCATCATCTCAACGATCATTTTGCTGGTCGTAATTGCTTACGTTGGTAACTTCTTCGTTAAGCTGCATGAACGCTTGATTAAGAAATCAGATGCGCCAGTAAAAAACGTCTCACAAAAATTAGCTCATTAAACGCTATAAAATAGTAAAGGAAATGTTTTAAGCATATTCACTCAATCACTAATGCTGCCATATACTGGTATCTTTATTTCGCTTGTTGGCTATCTGCTGGGAATGTGGCTGTTTAAGATCAGTCATGGGTTCTTCTTGTTCACGCCGCTTTTGGTCGGGATGGTCTTTGGAATTGCGGTTTTGGCAATCTGGGTCAAGGGCATTGGCTCTACGACGGCTGCCGTCTACACTAAGTACTACCTGCCAGGCGGAAACATCATCTTCTGGTTTTTAAACCCGGCTACGGTTGCGTTTGCCATTCCGCTGTATCGTCGAAATGATATTTTCAAGAAGTACTGGCTTGATATTGTTTTGACGCTGTTTGTCGGCGGCTTTATCTCCTTGTTTGGGATTCAACTGGTTTCCAAGCTGTTTGGTCTGTCGCGAGTTTCCACGGCTGCCATGCTGCCACAAGCCGCAACGACTGCTGTTGCCATGCCAATTGCCAAGGGGGTTGGCGGTGACCCTGCCGTTACTGCCATGGCATGTATTTTAAACGCCGTCATCATCTACGCCCTGGCCAACTTCTTGATCAAGGTCTTCCGCTTGAAGAAGATTTCCAAGGTTGGTACTGGTCTGGGTCTGGGTTCTGCCGGTCACACGGTTGGTTCTGCCAAGGTGCTGCAATTAGGCTCAATTGAAGGGGCCATGGCTTCGGTTGCCGTAGTTATCGTTTCGTTGGCAATGGACATTCTGGTTCCAATCTACGTCAACCTGTTCATGAAATAATTAACAAAGGGGTATCATAATATGTCTTATCGACAACAAAAGGTCGTGCTGATTGGTGACGGCGCGGTTGGTTCTGCCTATGCATTTGCCATGGTTCAGCAGGGATTGGCTGAAGAATTCGCGATTATCAATTACACTAAGAGCAAAGGCGAAGGCGACACGCTGGACTTGGAGGATGCTATGGCCTTTACCTCGCCTAAAAAAGTTGAGTCTGCTGACTACTCAGTCTGCCGCGATGCTGATCTCGTTGTAATCTGTGCCGGGGCTGCCCAAAAACCTGACGAAACCCGGCTGCAATTGATCAACAAGAACCTCAAGATCATGGCTGATGTTACGCAAAACGTGGTTAAGTCCGGCTTTAACGGCATCTTTTTAGTAGCTGCCAACCCAGTCGACATTCTGACCTATGCCGTCCAAAAGATCTCAGGATTCCCAACCAGTTGGGTTATCAGCTCCGGTACGCTGCTGGACACGGCACGGCTGCGGGTAGTATTGGCTAAGGAATTTAACGTCAGCCCAGCTGATGTATCCGCCAATGTTTTGGGCGAACATGGTGATTCTGAATTTGCGGCCTATTCTTCAGCCTCAATCGGTGGCAAGAATCTGCTTAAGATTGCTGAAGAGCAAAATGTCTCTATTGAGCGGCTATTGGAAATCGAAAATGAAACTCGTCACAAAGCCTACGAAATTATCAATCGCAAAGGTGCAACCTACTATGGCGTTGCCACTGCTTTGATGCGGATTACCAAAGCTATCTTGCGCAATGAAAATGCAGTCTTACCAGTTGGTGCCTATGTCAATGGCGAATATGGCGTCCATGATCTTTACCTGGGTACGCCAGCCGTAATCAACGCGCATGGGGTTGAACAGGTGATTGATGTCCAATTGAATGAACGTGAGCAAAAAGCAATGGCTCATTCTGCTGCAGCCCTGCGTGAAGCTGTCGATCGCGGCATGAACGAAACCGGTCTGAACAAGGAGATCGTCTCGTTGGTAGCTGATGCATAATGTTTCACGAATTAATGAGTATTATTGCATAATATTTCACAAAATCAACTAGGAAAGCGTTTCCGTGAATGGAGAAAGTTTCCCTCGTTTTTTTCGAAAAAAGACTTGATTTTTAAATAAAATGGTTTAAAAATATATTTGTAAGCGTTTCATCGTTTATTAAAGGAGGTTGTTCTAGATGAAAAAGTTGGATTTTGAGGAGTTTAAACATAACCCCGAAATCAAGCCGCTTCAAGTTCTGGACGAAGATGGCAAAGTCGTTAATCCCGATCTGATGCCTGACCTGAGTGATGATGAATTGGTTGAATTGTTTGAGCAAATGGTTTGGTCACGAGTTTTAGGCGACCGGACCATGAAGCTTTGTCGGCAAGGTCGGCTGGGCTTCTTTGCCCCAACTGCCGGTGAGGAAGCCAGTCAAATGGGCTCCAACTTTGCGATGAGCAAGGATGACTTTCTGCTTGGCGGCTACCGTGACGTACCACAGCTGGTAAAGCATGGTCTGCCAATGTGGAAGGGCTTCTTGTGGAGTGTCGGCCACGTCAACGGCAACAAGTATCCTGAAGATCTGCAGGCGGTTCCACCTCAGATCATCATTGGTGCTCAATATGCCCAAACGGCCGGTGTTGCACTGGGCTTGAAGAAGAAGGGCAGCAAGAACGTTGCCTACACCTATACTGGTGATGGTGGTACCTCGCAAGGTGACTTTTACGAAGGTGTCAACTTTGCCAGCGCATTTAAGGCACCGGCACTGTTCGTCGTTCAAAACAACATGTACGCAATCTCGGTTCCAAGAAAGGCACAAACGGCAGCCCCAACCTTGGCACAAAAAGCCGTTGCCAGTGGGATTCCTGGTCTGCAAGTCGATGGGATGGATGCCTTGGCAGTCTACAGTGTTGCCAAGCAGGCACGCGACTGGATCACGGCCGGCAATGGTCCTGTTTTGATCGAAACGCTGTGCTACCGTTACGGACCACACACTACTGCCGGTGACGTACCTCATCGTTACCGTTCCGAAAGTGAAGAAGACGTCTGGCTGAAGAAGGATCCACTGATTCGGATGCGCAAGTTCTTAGAGAGCAAGGGCCTTTGGGATGAAGACAAGGAAAAGGCCTGCGTTGATGCAGCCAACAAAGAAGTCGATGACGCAATGGAAAAGGTTGAGTCCCAACCAGCTCAAACCGTCACCGAACTGATGCAAAACGAATATGTGGTTACGCCACCAGCAATTCAAAAAGAGTTGGATGCTTATCAGGCAAAGGAGGCTAAGTAATCATGGCTAAGATGACAATGATCAAGGCAATTACGGCTGCCATGGATGAAGAGCTTGCTCATGACGACAAGGTAATGATCTTTGGTGAAGACGTTGGTAAAAATGGTGGTGTCTTTCGGGCAACGGATGGCCTGCAAGAAAAATTCGGTGAAGATCGAGTATTTGACACGCCACTGGCTGAATCAGGCATTATCGGCCTGGCCAACGGGATGGCGCTGGAAGGATTCCGTCCGGTACCAGAACTGCAGTTTATGGGCTTTATCTACGAAGCTTTTGATGAACTGGCTGGGCAAATGGCACGTTACCGCTTCCGGATGAGTGGCTCGCGCAAGTTCCCAATTACGGTACGGGCTCCATTTGGTGGTGGGGTTCACACGCCTGAACTGCACTCCGATAGCTTTGAAGGCTTGCTGACTCAGGTTCCCGGCTTGCGCGTGGTTGTGCCAAGCGGTCCATACGATGCCAAGGGGCTTTTGATATCAGCAATTCGTTCCGATGATCCAGTCTTTTTCTGCGAACACATGAAGCTGTACCGTTCCGTTAAAGAAGAAGTGCCTGACGAAGCCTACACCGTTCCATTGGACAAGGCAGCCGTTAAGCGTGAAGGTACGGACGTTTCCATCATCACCTATGGCTACATGGTTCAAGAAAGCCTGGCAGCTGCGGATGAACTGGCTAAAGAAGGCATCAATGTCGAAGTTGTTGATCTGCGGACGCTGGCTCCACTTGACGAAGATACGATTCTGGTATCCGTCAAGAAGACGGGTCGCGTCGTACTGGTTCAAGAAGCTCAAAAGCAGGCCGGTGTTGGCGGTCAGATTGCCTCGCTGATCGGTGAAAAAGGCATTTTGTACCTGGATGCCCCAATTGCTCGGGTAGCTGCTCCGGACACGCCATATCCATTCAGTGATGCCGAAGAAGTATGGCTGCCTAACAAGCAAGACATTGTTGATAAGGTTAAGGAAACCGTCAACTTTTAATCGCGAGGTGGAAGATCAATGAGCAAATACGAATTCAAGATGCCAGAGCTGGGCGAAGGAATGGCAGAAGGCACGATTGGTGAATGGCACGTCAAGGTTGGCGATGACGTTGCCAAGGATGCCGACATGGTTGAGATTGAAAACGACAAGTCAACCTCAGAAATTCCTTCTCCAGTTGATGGCAAGGTAACCAAGATCAATTTTGAAAAAGGTGATGACGTCAAAGTCGGCCAAGTTTTGATTGAATTTGAGGTTGCTGATAGTCAAGGCAACGTTGATGAAAGTGCAGCATCAGACGCCAAATCGGCCCCAGCTGCTCCGGCTGGCGGTGCTGAAATCTATCAGTTCAAGATGCCAGAACTGGGCGAAGGGATGGCAGAAGGTACGATTGGCGAATGGCACGTCAAGGTCGGCGATACGATTGCTAAGGATGCTGACATGGTTGAAATTGAAAACGACAAGTCAACTTCAGAAATTCCTTCTTCAGTTGACGGTACGGTTACTAAGATCAACTTTGAAAAGGGCGATGACGTCAAGGTTGGCCAAGTTCTGGTTGAACTGCAGGTTGCAGCCGGTCAAGGCAACGTTGAAGGCGACGCGGCGCCTGCTCCGGCTCCTGCTAAAGCCGCTCCAGTTGCTACCGCTCCCGCTCCAGCAGCTGCAGACCATTCACTGCCAGTACTGGCAATGCCAGCCGTACGTCGTTATGCTCGTGAAAAGGGTGCTGAATTGACCAAGATTGCTGGTACCGGTCACCATGGCCAGATTCTTAAGGCGGACGTTGATGCCTTCTTGGCTGGTGGTGCCAAAGCTGCTCCAGCTGCCAGTGTTGCACCTGCCGCAGCCGCTGCTTCTGAAACGTCAAAGGCTAAACCAGCCACTGCAGTTTCCGTAGAACAGCCGGCACTGCCTAAGGCTACGCCAGTATGGCCAGAGCATGAAGAAAAGATGACGCCGGTACGTCGCGCTACGGCTAAGGCCATGATTTGCTCTGTACAACAAGCCCCAATGATCACGGTCTTTGAAGACGTTGTAGTTGACAAGCTCTGGGATCACCGCAAGAAGTACAAGGAACTGGCTAAGGACCATGGCGTTCATCTGACGTTCATGGCATACATGACCAAGGCACTGGCGGTTATCTTAAAGGAATTCCCAATCTTTAACTCTATGGTTGACATGGCTGATGAAAAGATCGTCTACCGTGACTACATCAATGTTGGAATTGCTACCGACACTGATCGCGGCCTGTTCGTACCAAACATCAAGCATGCTGATTCCATGAGCCTGTTTGACATTGCCAAGCAGATTTCTGCTAATACGGCAAAGGCCAAGGACGGCAAGCTATCGGGTGACGACATGAGCCATACCAGCATGTCCATTACCAATATCGGCTCAATCGGCGGTGGCTTCTTTACCCCAATTGTTAACTGGCCAGAAGTAGCCATCCTGGGTATGGGCAAGATCGTTCAGGAACCGGTTGTTGAAGATGGCGAAATCAAGGTTGCTCGGGTTCTGAAGCTTTCGTTGACCTGCGACCACCGGGTAATTGATGGTGGGACGGCGCAACGGGCTATGAACCGTCTGCACGAGCTGTTGAGCGACCCAGAACTGCTTTTAATGGAAGGATGATCACGAATGGTTGTTGGAGATTTCCCAATTGATTTGGATACCATTGTCGTTGGTGCGGGCCCTGGCGGCTATGTGGCTGCCGTTCACGCTGCCGAAATGGGACAAAAGGTTGCAGTTGTCGAAAGTACCTATCTTGGCGGCGTCTGCTTAAACGTCGGCTGTATTCCATCAAAGGCTTTGATTCAAGTCGGTCATAACTATCAAACGGCCAAGAACTCAGCTGATCAAGGTATTGAGGTTGCTGATGCCAAACTTGATTTTGAAAAGGTTCAAGCGTTTAAAAACAGTGTCGTTAAGCGAATGACCAATGGGGTTGGCTTCCTGTTTAAGGAGCACAAGATTGACGTGATCTGGGGCTCAGCTTATTTGAAGAACGACCACAGCCTGCGTGTTATCAATGATCAGCATGGTCAGACCTACACGTTCAAGCACTTAATTTTGGCGATGGGCAGTCACCCAATCGAGATTCCAGGCTTTAAGTTTGAGGGCCGCGTATTGGATTCCACGGGCGCTCTGGCCTTAAAGGAAGTACCAAAGGATCTGGTCATCATCGGTGGTGGCTACATCGGCAGTGAGCTGGCCAATGCCTTTGCCAACTTTGGCGCTCACGTAACGATTCTGGAAGGTACCAAGTCGATTCTGGGCAACTATGAGCCTGATCTGGTCAAGGTTGCTTTAAAGGACTTCAAGGCCAAGGGGATTGACGTAATTACCAATGCGATGGCCAAGCAGGCTGAACAAACCGCAGATGGTGTCAAGGTTACCTATGCTGTGGGCGATGAAGAACACACGCTGGATACCGATTATGTAGTTGTTTCGGTTGGTCGGCGTCCCAACACCAAGGAAATGGGACTGGAACAAGCCGGGATCAAGCTTGATCGTGGCTTGATTGAAGTTGATGCCCAGGGTCAGACCAGCGTTAAGAACATTTACGCAATCGGTGATATCGTGGCTGGAGCTGCCTTGGCACATAAAGCCAGCTACGAAGGCAAAGTGGCAGCTGAGGCGATCGCTGGTAAGCCAACAACCGTCGACTACCACGCAATGCCAGCTGTCTGCTACCTGGACAATGAGATTGCTACCACGGGACTGACCGAGGCACAAGCCAAGGAAAAGGGCCTGGACGTCAAAACCGCCAAGTTCCCATTCATGGCTAATGGCCGAGCCGTATCCATGAAGGCAACGGAAGGCTTTGTTCGGCTGGTATTCATGAAGGATACGCATGTCATGGTCGGTGCTCAGATCGTGGGGCCGGATGCTTCTGATCTGATCAGCGAGCTGACCTTGGCAATCGAATCAGGAAATGAGATTGATGACATTGCATTGACGATTCATCCGCACCCAACGCTGTCAGAAACGCTGATGGATGCTGCAGATGTGGGTCTTGGAATGCCAACCAATATTTAAATTGGATGAAGGGAACAGTGGTGTCGAATGCAATATTTAGCAATGCCTAGTGAGGATATCCGTCGCAATCTGGCAACCGAGCAGTATCTGATGAACAGCGACAAGCTGAAGCTGCCGTTCATGCTGTTTTATATCGAAAAGCCTTGCATTATCGTGGGACGCAATCAAAACACGATGGAAGAAATTAATGCCGAGTACTGTCGTGAACATAACATTACGATTACACGGCGTCTGTCGGGTGGCGGCGCGATGTATCAGGATCTGGGCAACATGTGCTTTAGCTTTGTCGTTCCTGCCAATGAGATTCGATTCGGCGACTTTAAGGACCTGGTTAAGCCGATTGTTGATGCACTGCATGACATGGGCGCAACTGGGGCTGAAACTACTGGTCGCAACGATATCGTGATTGATGGCAAGAAGTTCTCCGGCAATGCCATGTATACCCGTAATGGCCGCACCTTCTCGCATGGGACGTTGATGTATGACGTTGATACCAGCGCGGTTGCTTCTGCATTGCACGTCCCAAAAGATAAAATTGAGTCAAAAGGCATTAAATCAGTTCGGGCGCGCGTTACCAACGTTAAGCCATGTTTAAAGCCCGAATTCCAGAATCTGACGACGCAGCAGTTTAGAGATGAATTAATCAAACGTATCTGGCATGTCGATTCGATCGAGGAGGCCAAGCAGTTTGAATATCAGCTGACGCCTGAAGATGAAGCGGCGATTTCTGAATTGGAAAAACGCTATTATGACAATTGGGACTGGGTATATGGCAAGTCACCAAAGTTCTCGGTCAAAAAACGGCAGCATTTCGATGGCGGAACCATTGATGCTCGTTTCCTGGTTGAAGACGGCAAGATTAATGATGTTAAGATCTATGGCGACTTCTTTGGCACTGGTGACGTAAAAGACGTTCAAGATGCCTTAAAGGGTCAGCCATATGATCAGGATACTATGCAGCAGGCATTGGCAAAACTTGATCTGCAACGCTACTTTGTGGGGATTGATCCCAAAGACGTTGTCGATCTGCTGACCAAGCAGCATTAAAATTTCCAGCACCCAAACGACTGCTTCTCAACAGCTTTGAACGATAATTTAGCAGTCCTTGGTCAGCAGGTAGGGACCGGCGTGTTATAGCGTCGGCCCTTTTTTATGAAGAAAGGAGGCCAGCAAATGGGATGGCAGATTGCTTACAGCCGCTTACCACATGATTTCAGTGGGCTGCCTTTTAAAATGAAAAAACTGACGCAATTAATCAAGATTACACCCCAGGTCAGCGGCGATGGGTTGCGCTTGCAGCTACATAACCACTTTGGAGATGAGCCACTGGTTTTTGATCGACTTGAAGTCAGCGACAATGAAAAAATGCAAGGTGCCAAAATGATTACACGTGGCGGTCAAACGCGAATCGTCATCGCCAGTCATGGTACGGCGCAAACCGATACCTTGCCGTTTCAGGTTACTGCTGGCCAGCCGCTTTATTTTAGGATGTGTGCAACGTGTAACCAGTCATATGTTGATTTTAGCTGTGTTTATGATGAGACGTTTTATAATGCCATCAATAGCAATTCGACAACGGCAACGCCTCGTCTCCCGCATAACTGGCAGGCACGCAAAGGCTGGTTTTGCATAAGCTGCCTAGAGGTCTGGACAGCTGAAAAAATGCCAATTATTGAGCTGACGGGTGATTCATCGGCCGAAACTGGGATGATTGAGACCGGACTGATTAAGCAGCTTTTAGGACAGGGCGTGGTAGTCAATACGGGAATCTCCGGCAATCGGCTGCTGCATGATGCACCGCAAGACGGTCCGCTTTATCAAACGTTTGGTCAGGCCCTGCTAAAAAGAGTTACGCATCCAGTTTATTCGTTTCCGCATCCAGTAATTGCCTTGATTGGCAGTAATGATCTGGTTTTACCGTTAATTGACGCTCAATCGACTCATGAACTGGTAACGCCAATTCAATATCTAGCTGGGGTCAGTGAATTAAAGCATATCTTGGATGAACGCCATTGTCCGCTGATTTTAACAACGATTCCGCCATTCTCGCCGCGAGTAGATGAGAAACAAGCCGGTGTGTTGCTTGATGCTCAGCAGCGCCGTTTATTAATTAACGAAGAATTGATAAAATTTCCATGGGTCGTTGATCTGGATCCGCTGCTGCTTGATGATAAAGGCGGTCTCAAAAAAATTTATGATTTTGGTGATCATCTGCATCTCAATGAGGCCGGTGGGATGGCAGTCGCGCGGGCAATTCTGCGAAAAATAGGGCAGCTTGATGATTGGCCGTAAAATCAGAATTAATTAATAAAAGCCGTCACGGAAAAACTCCGTGGCGACTTTTGATTTATTCTCATATTAAACCGCTGCCGGCATTTCAATGTGCAGATCAGCGGCGATTTCCTGCATTTGTTCAATCGTCTTGGCATCAATGTTAACGCCGTGATTTTGATTTTCAGCCAGGTTCTTGTATTCGCGGTCGCCTGGTACCCAGATTGTCTTGCCAGGTACGTGGTTGAGATGGCGAATCCGATCAAACATGCTGGTAGCATTGGCCTTAAGTGTTTCAACGTCACCAAAGAAGGCCGGATCAAAAGCAAAGACAAATTGGCTGAAGTCGTGTTTACCCGTGTTGGTATCAGCTGAAATGGAACCTTGGGCTAAAATACCAGTTAGAATCTCAACGACGATGGAGTTGCCCATGCCCTTGTAGTTGGAGTTGACCTCACTGCCGCCCAGTGTCAAGAGACCGCCGCCTTTTTGCTCTTCTTCAAAGGCCGCGGTTGCCAATATGCTTTCAGCTTCTTTAGGATCCTTGACGACTTGACGATTCTTATCAACGACCCAGTTGCCTGGCAGCTCAATGCCTTTTTTGTCCGCCAGCTGAATCTTGCCGCCAGCAACCACAGAAGTAGCACCGTCAAAAATGAAAGGATGCGGTGAGGCCGGGAAGCCAAACGCAAAGGCGTTCGATCCTAGGAATGCTTCAGTGGCATTGGTTGGGACTACCAAAGGCCGCGTGTTGGTCAAAGCAATTCCGGACAGCCCCGCATCAAGAGCCTTGCGAACGTAATAACCCGCAATGCCAAAATGGTTGGAATTGCGAACAACGCCAATGCCGACCCCAATCTGCTTGGCTTTTTCAATTACTTTGTCCATAGCCAGACCGGCTGCCAGATGCCCCATATTTTGATTGGCATCAACTAAAACGGCGCCAGGCAGTTCTTTTAAAATTTTGGCGTGGTTTTGTGGAACGATGATGCCATCATTGATCATACTGCGGTACCAGTAGAGTCGTTGGATCCCGTGTGAGGAGATTCCCCGCAGATCAGCATCAACCAGCGTATCAGCAATTAAGGCGCCATCCTCTTTTCTAAAGCCTAATTTATCAAAAACGGTTTGAATGTATTTACGTTCATCTTCAGCATTGATTCGCATTGTTCTTTCATCCTTTCATAATAAAAAATGCCCCTGAGTTGAAAGCTCAAGGGCGTTTTAATGCGCTGTACCACCTTGGTTCGTCATTGAAAATCAATGACCTCCACGACTGATAACGGTGGTCAACCGGGAACGTAGCTTGCACCCGCTCCATTTAACAATGAGTTCATTTCGCCATATTTGCCAATGCGTGCTTGCACCAGATCACGCTCGCTAAAATTAGAAAAGACGGTTACTACTCTCACTAACTTTTCATTATTTTGATTAAGATCATTTTAGAAACAGATTGTTAATTTGTCAACCGGATCTGCTGAATAATTTTAAGTATTGCTGAGAGATGGGACGCATAAAAAGTAATACATCGGAATGTGCAAACGCTTGCTCAAAAACTGAAAGGGCTTTATAATAGAGCTAATCAAAATTCTGGAGGCACTAAAATGCAAAAATTTTCCGTACGACATCCTTTAATAGCTGGCTATATCGTAACCTTGATTGCTGTTATGGTATTTTTAGCGCTGCGCAGTATCGTTGGAACTGATCTGCTAAATCTGCTGGGGATGATCGCACTGGTCGGCCTGGCGTTTTATTGGAATACGATGAACTCATACGCCAAGCTGGCCTGTGAAAAATACGATCTGCATTTTAACCTTGGTCAAAAAGAGCGGCATAATCCCCACTGGCCGCTGTACTTTAATACGGTCCTGTTTGCCGTAGCTGCCGTAACGATTCTGTTTTTAAATATTTCGTTTTATGGTGCGCGGATCATCGGGGTCGTAATGGCCATTATTGCAGTTAATGCCTTTATTCCATTGCCAACGCGTAAACTAGCACAAAATCATGAAATCAGAGAACTGGTCAATCAACTGAACGCCAAACGTAAGGCAGAATTTTACGGTACGACTAAGGATCAGCAGACTATGCGGACGATTTCCAAGCTGGCTAAGTCTGAAAAATAGCAAGTTAAGATAATTGACTTAAAACGTCATCGGGTAATCATCCTGATGGCGTTTTCTTATTTTATTAGCCAACCGGTTTAACATAACAGTACAAATTTACCTTAACTGAAATTTCCAAACAAAAGACAAATAAATATCACCGATCAAAAAATTGTCAATAGAAAACCCCAACCGGATTTAATCCGATCAGGGCATCTCATACAGATGATTACTTCAGCTCCAGAACCTCAGCAATCAGTTTTTCCATTTCATCAGGTGCAACCAATGATTCCTTGCGTGGCTGATGATCAAACAGTTCCTTGACTCCAGCAGTTAATTCACCGCCCACCAGGTCATGCAGCTGCTTGATGGCTGGCAGACCTTGCTGTTGGGTATCCTGGCCAGTCAAAGCATGATAGACGGTTTCTGGGAATTTATATGGGCTGGCGGTTGAAACGATAACCATTGGCGTCTGATCATCACTGTTCTTTTGATATTGACGAGCGACAAATGATCCCACGGCGGTATGCGGATCAATCAAATAGCCGCTGGTTTCATAGACATATTTAATCTCACCCGCGACCTGGCTCTGCGTAGCGTAACCAGCCGCAAATTCAGAATCCAGCTTGGCTTTGGCAGCAGCAGTGATCTGATACCAGCCATCGTTTTGCAGTTGTTCCATCAAATTCTTAACGGCTGGCGCATCTTCATCATAAACATCAAACAAGAGTCGTTCCAAGTTGCTAGAAACCAGAATGTCCATGGCTGGTGCAGAGGTTAGATGAAAGGCGCGTCGCCGATCATATTTGCCAGTAGTAAAGAAATCGGTCAAGACGTTATTTTCATTTGAGGCGCAGATCAGCTTTTTGATTGGCAGTCCCAGCTTCTTGGCGTACCAGCCGGCCAGAATGTCACCAAAGTTTCCAGTTGGTACGGTGAAGTTGATCGCATCGCCAAGTTTGATCTGGCCTTGTTCAACCAGCTGACCATAAGCGGCGAAATAGTAGACAACCTGTGGAATCAGCCGGCCGATATTCATTGAGTTGGCAGAGGAGAACTGGTAGCCATTGTCAATCAAGCGCTGGTTAAAGGCCTGGTCGTTAAAGATCTGCTTGACTTCAGTCTGGGCATCGTCAAAATTCCCCTTAACAGCCACAGCGGTAAGGTTTTGCCCCGGCTGCCCCAGCATCTGCTTTAGCTGAACTGGACTGACGCCACCATCTGGATAAAAGACGATTACCTGCGTGCCATCAACATTGGAAAAACCGCGCATTGAAGCCGTTCCAGTGTCACCAGACGTTGCGGTTAGGATTACGATATCACGATTAACCCCATTGAGCTTAACGGCTTTGGTCATCAATTGTGGCAGCATCTGCAGGGCAATATCCTTGAAGGCCAGGGTTGGACCATGATAAAGCTCCAGATAGTTAAAGCCGGCTTTTTCACGACTCAATGGCGCGATTGAATCATCATCCCATTGACTGGCATAGGCCTTGGTTGTACCATCAGCCAGCTGGTCTTCAGGATAGTCATCAAAAAACCATTGCAGGATCGTCTTTGCCAGTTGCTGATAGGGCAGCTGGATTAATTCCTCCAGATCGTACGCTGGTTTGGGAAAGTCAACCGGAACGTACAATCCGCCATCTGGGGCCAGTCCTTGAACAACGGCGTCACTTGATTTTAATGCATCTTTAACATTACCACGCGTACTGCGATAGTTCATTGTGATCCTCCATTCTTAATACGGTAGTGGTTTGGTAGAATTCTTTTAAATATTGTAGCCTATGGATAGTCCATGTTACAATCATAAATATGAAAATTTAATTAAAAACTACAGAGAATGGAGTAGCGCTATGGAAACTGTCAAACTGGGACTGCTGGGGCTGGGTACGGTCGGCTCTGGTGTTTTAGAAATGATTGAAAACAACGAGAGTAAGATTCGCAATATTATTGGTCGTGAACTGTCAGTTAAAACAGTTGTGGTTCGTCATCCAGAAAAGCACCAAAATGCAGCTGCTGACATCAAACTAACAACTGAATTTGAAGAAGTGCTTAATGATAATGAGATTCAAATCGTCGTTGAGCTGATTGGGGGAATTCATCCTGCCAAAGAATATATCGAGCGTCTGTTAAAGGCACATAAAAGCGTTGTAACTGCAAACAAAGACTTGATTGCTTCATACGGTCCGGAACTAGCCGCTCTAGCTTACGAGAATCACTGTGACTTGATGTATGAAGCCAGTGTAGCTGGGGGGATTCCAATCCTGCGTACGATCGTCAACAGCTTTGCAGCCGACAACATTCTAGAGGTTAAGGGGATCGTTAATGGTACGACCAACTATATTTTGACCCAGATGAACCAAAAGCACTGGACATATGATGAGGCACTAAAGAAGGCGCAAGAGCTTGGTTTTGCTGAAGCAGATCCGACCAATGACGTCACTGGTAAAGACGCGGCCTATAAGATGATCATTTTGAGCTATTTTGCTTTTGGGACGCAGCTTAAGATTGATGACTTTAAGACTGAAGGAATCGACACTTTAAATGCTTTTGATGTCAGTCAAGCCGAATCGCTCGGCTATGTTATCAAGCTGGTCGGTTCAGCCAAGGTTATCAATGGTGGTGTTTTTGTTGATGTTGCGCCAACCTTGGTGCCGGAAGATCATCCATTAGCAACGATCAACAATGAGTTCAATGCCGTTATGGTTACCGGTAAGGCCGTTGGGGACACGCTGTTTTATGGGCCAGGTGCTGGTGGACTGCCAACTGCCAACAGTGTTTTGAGTGATATTACTTCAGAAGTTAAGAACTTGATCATGGGTACCAGCGGCCATGCGTTCAATACTTATCAAAATGAGTATGTACCGGCAGATCCGGATGATGTTTCCTACCCATACTATCTTTCGCTCACGATGCCGGACGTTTCCGGTCAAATGCTTAAATTTACTAAGATCATGGCGGATGTTAAAGCCAGCTTCAGCCAGATCGTACAGTCGCCAATCAAAGATGAAGGGATTGCTCACGTTGCCGTCATTACGCATGAGCTGTCGCAAAGTCAATTGACTAAGCTTAAACATCAGCTGTATAATGCTGACTCGATTAAGCTGAATGCGGCTTACAAGGTTTTTGAAAACTAGGGGGAATGATTATGCAGATTAAAGTGCCAGCTTCCAGTGCCAATCTGGGTCCAGGATTTGATTCAATCGGCATGGCAGTGTCACTTTATTTAACGCTGGACGTGTTGGAACCAAGCGATAAGTGGGTGATTGATCATGATTTTAAAGATCTGCCGCATGATGAATCCAATATGATCATTGATACTGCCTTAAAAATCAAACCGGATCTGGCACCGCATCACTTGAAAATGCAGTCGGTAATTCCAGTTGCTCATGGTTTGGGCAGCAGTTCCAGTGCTATCGTAGCCGGAATTGAATTAGCCAATACGCTTGGTCAGCTGCAAATGAGCAATGATGAAAAAGTAGCAATTGCCTGTGAGATCGAAGGGCATCCAGATAACGTAGCGCCAGCAATTTTGGGGGGATTGGTGATTGGTACCAATGTCAATGGCCATTTTGACGCCATTAAAGCGCCATTGTTGCCTTACGCGCTGGCAGTCTACATTCCTTCGTATAATCTAAAAACCGCCGATGCTCGAGCCGTACTGCCAGACAGCATGACACTCAAACAGGCAACGCATGGCAGCGCGATTGCTAACGTCTTGGTAGCCGGACTGTTTGCCAATCGCTATGATCTGGTTGGTGAATTGATGGAGGCCGACGAGTTTCATGAGCAGTCGCGCGCCAGTCTGGTGCCGGAACTGGTTAAGATTCGTGCTATCGGTCATGAAGCTGGCGCGCTGGCTACCTATTTAAGCGGCGCGGGTCCAACCGTAATGACGATTATCGATAAGCAGGGGATTCCGCGCTTTCGACAGTTGCTTTTACAAGCCGGCCTCAGTGATCCATTATTGGAAATCGAACCTGATACGGAAGGTGTTCAGGTAATTGATTAGTTGAAAATGAGAATTGAACTATCATTTTTTGTACAAAAAGGCTAAAATATCAGGGAATTAAAAATAATTAATCTTTTTTATAATTAAAGGTTGACGAGATAAGATTAGAGTGTTTTAATGTTAACAATCAATTATTGAAAGGGGAAGCCATTATGAAACTTCAATGCCAAAATCGACAAGCGTTTTATTTCGACTTTGCTTATTATGCTTTCGTTTAGCATTCGTGCTGCTCAAGCACGAACGCAAGACGTTCAGCGCTTGAGCAGAGTCGCATTTTGGCGCGTCTTTGCCGGGCATCTCAAATCCAGCAAAGACGAAGTTCACTTCTTCTTTAAAATAACCAACCTTAAGTACATCCCTTCATAAAAGTATTGTGCAGAAGGTCAGCTGGATTGATGAGGCAGACGTCTCGAAACCGGCTGACTTTTTTTAATACCTAACTAAGGGGGATTACTTATGGACATTGCAAAAAATCAAGTCAATACAGTGGCTAAACAACGACTTTCCGTTAGCCTATACCTTAACTACCTGATTCATGGAATGGGGATGATCATTTTAGCCCAAAACATGAATAGCTTAGGAGTTGCTTGGCATCAGCCAATTAAAATCGTTTCATTCGTAATTTCAGGAATCGGCATTGGGCGCTTGATCTCATACTTGATAACTGGGTTTCTGTCAGATAAGATCAGTCGTAAGTTTTTCGTTGAGGTAGGGATGTTTTGTTACGCGGTGTTTGCCTTTGGCATGCCGCTTACCAAAAACATTGGTCTGGCTTATGCCTTTGCGATTCTGGCAGGGGTTGCCAACTCATCATTGGATGCCGGTACTTACACGACTTTCGTGGAAATGAACGGCGGTAACGGAGCCTACACGATTTTAATCAAGGCCTTCGTTTCCGTTGGTGAATTCATCTTGCCAATTCTGGTTACGATTCTGGCTAATCAAGGGATGTGGTTTGGCTGGAGTTTCATGGCAATGGTGGCTTTGCTGATTATCAATTTCTGTCTGATTTTGCCGCTGAAGTTTCCAGTTGCCAACCAAGCCAATGGTGATGCGGTGCATGAACAGGATGCCAAAATTAATGGAACTGCTAAAAAAATCATGACTGGCGCTTTGATTGTTTACGGTTACTCTTCAATGGCCTTGATGATTTGGTTTACGCAGTGGATCACGATGTTTGCGCAACAGACGCTACACATGTCAAATGGTGCTGCTCACTTTTTACTTTCACTATACAGTATCGGTTCAATTACCGGCGTCTTGGTGCTGTTTGCCTTACTGGGACACAATGTCAAGGAATCGCATCTGCTATTGGTTGTTAATATGATTGCCTTGGTATCATTGCTGGTGATCATGCAAAGCGAACAGTCGCTTTTGATGCAGATTGCTTCATTTACTTTTGGACTTAGCGCCGCTAGCGGGATTATGCAGACTGGCCTGACGATCTTTATGAAACTTTACCCAACCCACCGTGGTATGATTACCGGTGTCTTCTACTTCTTTGGCAGCATTGCCTCATTCACGGTGCCAATTATTACTGGGATGCTTTCTGATATTAACATGGCAACTGTTATGGCTGGGGATCTGGTAATGGCTGGAATTGGAATTTTAGTTGCTGTAATTGTGATGGCTGCTGAAAAGAAAGGATAACTAATGGAAAATCCACAATTAAACGCGCTGCGCGATCAGATCAATGCTATTGACGAAAAGCTGGTGCAATTGCTTGAGCAGCGTTTCGCCATTGTTAAAGAAGTCGGGGTGGTCAAGCAGGCTGCCAAGCTACCAATAAGAGACGAGAAACGAGAGCAGGCGGTTTTGAACCGGCTAAAAGCAAAAGTCGATGATAAAGCGCTGCAGCCGGCAATACAAGCCATTTTCCAAACGATTATGGACGAAGCTAAAAAGCTGGAGTAATGACGCTGAATACGGAACGGGAAAATTAGAAAAGAGGAACATTTATGAACTACTTGACTGCCGGTGAATCGCATGGACCACAGCTGACCGGAATCTTAGAAGGTATCCCAGCAGGCCTGCACTTGGATGTGGAGCAAATCAACCAGGCGCTGGCTGCTCGCCAAGGGGGCTATGGACGCGGCAACCGCCAAAAAATTGAACATGATACGGTTGAAATTGTTGGTGGCGTCCGTCATGGCGTAACATTAGGCTCACCAATTGCATTGACAGTCAAAAACCGCGATCATGCACATTGGTCGGAAATCATGAATCCAACCTCTCCAGCTACGCCAGAAAATACCGTACGCAAGGTGAACCATCCACGGCCCGGGCACGCGGATTTGGTTGGTGGCATGAAGTACCGGCATCGTGACCTGCGCAACGTTTTAGAACGTTCATCAGCTAGGGAGACGGCGATGCGCGTGGCAGTCGGCAATATCTGCGAACAGCTGTTGAACGCGTTAGACATTTCAATCGTCGGCTATGTACAGCAGGTTGGCTTTATCGATGCTCGCGGCAAACAACCTGATAATGTCAAGGCAATTGAAATGCTGATTGCCCAAAATGACTTAAGAATCATTGACAACACCAAAGTTGAGGCGATTCATCAATTGATTGACCAAACCAAGCGCAATGGCGACACGTTAGGCGGGATTATCCGCGTGGTTGCGGAAAACGTACCTGCTGGCTTAGGCAGTCACGTCAGTTGGGACACCAAATTAGATGGCAAGTTGGCAGCTGCCGTAATGGGAGTCAATGCCATGAAGGGAGTCTCGATTGGTGACGGATTTGAAAATGCAGTCCGGCTGGGCAGTCAGGTAATGGATGAAATCAGTTGGAATCAAGAAACCGGCTACTCACGTTTGAGTAATCACTTGGGCGGTTTTGAAGGCGGGATGACTAATGGTATGCCAATTATCATCAACGCGGCCATGAAGCCAATTCCAACTTTATACAAACCACTGCAGACAGTTGACGTAACCAATCATGAACCAGTTAAGGCCAATGTTGAGCGTTCTGATACGACCGCAATCGTGCCGGCATCTTTGGTCGTTGAAAATGTCGTTGCCATCGAGCTGGCCAAGGCAATTACGGATGCGTTTGAAGCTTCCAGCCTGGAACGTCTACAGGCTGAAGTGGCCGCTTGGCGTCAGGAAATGCGCGAATACTAAAGGAGGAAACGTCATGAAAGAACTTGCCACGGCCCCACACGGACTTCATGGATCATTGACGGTACCTGGCGATAAAAGTATTTCACATCGCGCGGTCATGCTGGGAGCAATCAGTAAGGGAGAAACGGTAATTCATCATTTTTTGGATGGCGATGATTGTCTGTCGACTTTAAAGGCTTTTAATGATATGGGTGTTAAAAGCGAACGTGATGGGGGGACCGTTGTTATTCACGGCAATGGAATCGATGCACTAAACAAGCCGGCACAGCCTCTGGATATGGGGAATTCTGGCACGACTACGCGCTTGTTGATGGGGATTTTAGCAGGCCGTGACTTTGAGACGCGACTTTTTGGAGATGCCTCATTGCAAAAACGCCCGATGAAACGGGTCAGTGAGCCATTAAGTCATTTTGGGGCCCAGGTTGAGCTAACGGATGCCGGGACGTTGCCGGCGACGATTCACGGTCAAAAGTTGCATGGTACCGACTACCAAATGCAAGTGGCCAGCGCGCAGGTCAAGAGTGCATTGATTTTTGCCGCATTACAGGCCAATACGCCATCAACGATTATTGAAAAACTGCCAACCAGAAATCATACCGAAATCATGCTGCGGCAATTTGGCGCCGAAATTGAAACGGAAGCCGATCAAAAAACGATTCATGTTATGCCACAGCCGGAGTTGACAGGGCAAACGGTCGAGGTGCCAGGTGACGTTTCTTCGGCTGCCTTTTTCTTGACAGCCGGGGCAATTGTTCCTGATTCAAAGATTAAGTTGGAACGGGTGAATCTAAATCCAACTCGAACTGGAATTATCGACGTGTTGCAGAAAATGGGCGCTGACCTACAGATCGAAACACTACCAACTAAGGGCGAGCCGTTGGGCAATATTACGATTGCGACCAGTCAGCTCAAGCCGATTCAAATCGAAGCTGAAGATATTCCAGCCGTAATTGACGAGTTGCCGTTGGTTGCGCTGTTGGCGGCTTGCGCGGATGGAACCAGCTCGATTCGGGGAGCAGAAGAGCTGCGGGTAAAAGAAACGGATCGAATTCAAACCGTAGTTGCTGAGCTGCGTAAATTAGGCGTTCAAATTGAAGAGCTTGCAGACGGTATGATCATTGAGGGAAGAAATGAATGGGCAATTAACAACGATCAGCTTGATAGCTATGGTGATCATCGCATTGGTATGATGGACACGATTGCGGCATTAAAGGCTCCACGACCACTGCAGCTCGCGCATGCGGATGCGGTCAGTGTTTCATACCCTAAGTTTTTCCAGGATCTGCAAAAGCTTTTAGGAGGCGGTCACGCATGACGACGGTCTTTGTAAAAGGATTGGGTCTAATCGGCAGCACGCTGATTCGGGCAATTCGCCAAAAACATCCTCAATATCGTATCGTGGGCAGCGATATCTCCACGGCAACGCTGGATTTTGCCATTGAGCAGGGATTGATTGATGATGCGGGGACCAATCTATACCAAGCTGATCAGGCTGATTTTATTATTCTTGCCGGGCCCGTATCGGCAATTGTCAAAGACCTGCATGACTTAGCGCAATTGGAGCTAAAGCCGGGAGTGGTCATTACCGATGCTGGCAGTACCAAGCAGACGATTATTGATGCCGCCCAACCGTTGATTGAGCGCGGCAATGTGTTTATCGGGGGTCATCCAATGGCTGGATCGCATGAATCGGGCATTCAAGCCGGGCGAATCGACCTTTTCAAAGACGCCTACTACTTCTTGATTCCAACCAGCGGCTCAAGAGGAATTGCCGAACTCAAAGATCTTTTAAGCGGCCTAAACGTTAATTGGTACTTGATTCATGCGCGCCAACACGATAAAATCGTTGCCCAGCTCAGTCATGTTCCACACGTGATTGCGACAGCTTTAGTTGCCCAATCGGCAGCCACTTTTAAAGATCATCCTGAACTTTTGACTTTGGCCGCGGGTGGATTTAAGTCAACGACTAGAATTGCCAAATCAGATCCGACCATGTGGAGCGCGATCATGCACAACAACCGCGAGCTGATCGTTCATCAGCTTGACGAATACCTAAATGAACTGCAGTTACTACGCCAGGCAATTGCTGACGATGACCAAGAAAAGCTCTTTGCCGTCTTTTCAAAAGCCAAGGCCGATCGTGAACGACTAGATCATTAGGAGGAAGCAAGATGGAACTGATTTTGATAGGATTTATGGGGAGTGGCAAAACCACGATCAGTCGAATGCTGGGTAAGATGCTGAATACATCGGTTACTGATTTGGATGATGAAATCGTTCGTCGTGCTGGTATGACGATTCCTGATATTTTTGCCCAAAATGGCGAGGAATATTTTCGTCAATTAGAACATGATACACTAGCTGACATTATCAAATCTGATCAGGGCATTTTGGCAACTGGCGGTGGCACGCCAATGCGTCCTGACAACCTGACCATACTTAAAGATACGTCGACGCCGGTAGTTCTTTTGAAAGCCAGCGCGATGGAAACGCTGCGGCGGATTGGCGGTGACAGTGGCCGGCCATTGGCTAAGTCTTTAGACGAGAAGGGGATTGCTGATCTGCAGGCCCAGCGTCAGGTTAATTATGATGCCTGTGCCGATTTGACAATCAAAACGGATGGGCTGAGTCCAGCGGCGATTGCTGAAGAGATTGTTAGTTTTTTGAACTTGCCGATATCAGCAAACTAAGTCAGCGCGTCAAAGTTATTTGGTGAAAACTCCTCGCTTCAAGAATGGAGCGAGGAGTTTTAATGTTTTTGCGAACGTCTGTTTGACAAAACTATGCAGATGCGTTAAGATGATTTTTGAAGATTTTGTGAATTCTATTTGATAACGCCAAGCATAAAAGCAACGATGGACAATTCAAGAATTTACAAACTTGCGGAGTGCCGGTCTAAACGCTGTTGTTGGCAATGCTCCCAGCAGTGAGGTTCGATTCCTCACCTCCGCGATTGCCAAGCTCAATTGTTTGGCAGGGGCAAGCTAGCCCTCAGTGGTTAAGGAATCTCATGTCAGTGGGCATGAGATTTTTAAAAGCAATTCGGATAAACCGCTTACAATAAATCGATAAAGTGATATCCTATAGCTTAATTAATTCAGAGGAGGAACTGGACATGAAGAAAAAAGACATCCGTAAACAACTGGAAGCCCGTTTTGAAGAATTGAAGGACAACTCCTATGACTCTTACCAGGCAATGCATAAATTAACCAATGACCTGGGCGAGAAAATCGGTCAAGACAACCTTAATTTCTTTGCCCGTCATGTCAAGGGCGGCCTGACTAAAAAGAAGATGACGAACCTGATTTATGCTGCCACGCATCAAAAGCCGTTGGAAGAAGCCGTTAAATTAGATCCGGCTGCCAAACTAGCCTATCGCATCATCAAATTGCGCCAAGCTAAGGGATGGACTCGCGAAACTTTAAGTCATGCAGCCGGTGTCCCATTGGCTGAACTTAATGCTTTGGAAGATGCCAAGGCTGAAACCGTCAGCTTGGTTGATCTGCAAAAGCTTAGCAATACACTGGGTGGTAAGATCAAGCTGTCTTTTAATTATGCCTAGCCGAAAATCCCGTGACTTTAGTCTCAGTTAAAAATCATGCAGTCTTATCAATCTTACAATTTAATCAGTAGTAGATTCGGTCATTTCTTCATCAATCAACGACCCTGGTTTGAGTACGAAGGCATAGACTAATAATGAAATAAATACCGCGCCTGATACATACCAGAAGAAAGCAGATTCGAGGTGAATGGAACGAAGCCATAAAGCAATATAGTTAACGGTACCACCAAACAGGGCAACGGTAAGTCAATAAGGCATGCCCACGCCCAATGCCCGAATCTCAGATGGGAAAAGCTCAGCCTTGACAATGGCGTTGATCGATGTATAACCAGAAACAATGACGATCCCAATAATCATCAATAATAGTGCTTCCCAGGCAGTTGACGCGCCAGCCAGTAGCGTAAATAGTGGAACCGTGCACAGCGTACCGCCAATCCCAAAGAAAATCAGTAATGGCTTGCGGCCAATCCGATCTGACAGGTGACCAAATAAAGGCTGCAGTATAACCATGACCAGTAATGCCAAGAAGTTGATCATAGCCGCTGTTTTTTTGGAAAGGCCGGTCGTGTTGATCATAAACTGTTGCAGATAGGTCGTGTAGGTATAGAAACTGATCGTGCCGCCAAGCGTCATCCCGACGACCGTCAGCACTTGTTTTGGATAGTGAGCTAAGAGTCGCAGCGTGCCAGCTTGACGATTATTGCGATTACTGGACTTAAACTGATCGGATTCTTCCATTGAGAGTCGTAGCCACAAAACAATCATCGCACCAACCGCGCCAATAGCAAATGGGATTCGCCAGGCAAAGTCGTACAGCTGTTGGCTAGTATAAACAGCTTGTAGAAAAATTTGTACAAGCAGCGCGCTCAGTTGACCGCCAATCAATGTAACGTATTGAAATGATGAGTAAAAGCCGCGTCGATTTGGTGATGCCATTTCCGACATGTAGGTAGCTGAAGTTCCATATTCACCACCTAATGAAAGGCCTTGGATCAGCCGTGTCACAATCAAGATAACTGGTGACCAGATGCCGATTCGTGCGTAGGTTGGGACTAGTGCAATAACCAATGAACCGGCCGCCATAATTGAAACCGAAAGCGTCAATGCGGCGCGACGTCCCCTGCGATCTGCAAAACGGCCCATCACGAATGATCCTAGCGGCCGCATGAAAAAGCCAATTGCAAAAACACCAGCAGTTGCCAAAAGTTCCGCTGTTTGGTTATTGGCTGGGAAAAAGGCCCCTGAGAAATAAATGGCGAACGAGGCATAGACATACCAGTCAAACCATTCAATCATATTGCCCAAAGATCCTTTTAAAATGTTGCTGGCAATCTGGCGTTCACTGCGTTGCTCCGTTGGAATAGTTGCTTGCATATAAATTACCTCGCTTTCAAATTGATTTTTAAGATTGGGCATAGCTTAACGCATTAAAAAGCATAAGTTAATAGTCTTAAACTAATCAATCACTCGTTCTGGCGGCGCTTACAACCGATGATTTTAAAGTGGCAAAGTTTAATGATTCTGAATACCTGCAAAATATAAAACGCCCTGACCAAGCTAAGGGCACTATTGCCTGTCAAGTATACAGTTTAAATAGAAAAATTATTTATGCGGCTTGAGCGCGGAACTTTTCTGCGCT